>DASUGG010000175.1:0-3224 GCA_036274135.1 Geminicoccaceae bacterium | reverse complement strand
GGGCCGTGCCGACCTTCCTGTCGGGGCTGACCTGGGCCTGGCTGTTCAATCCGGTGATCGGCCCGCTGCCTCACTGGCTCGCCGCGCTGGGCATCCTCGCCGAGCCCTACAACGTCCTGGGCGATCCCGCGCTCGCGATGTGGGGGCCGATCGTCGCCAACGTCTGGTTCGGCGTGCCGTTCTTCGCGATCACGCTGCTCGCCGCGCTGCAGGCGATCCCCTCCTCCGTCTACGAGGCCGCCGCGATCGACGGTGCTTCCGCCTGGCAGGCCTTCACCCGGGTGACCCTGCCGTTCCTCGCGCCGGTCATGGCGATCACCGTGCTGCTGCGCACGATCTGGATCTCCAACTTCGCCGATCTGATCGTGGTCATGACCAATGGCGGCCCGGCGAACGCGACCCAGATCCTGCCGAGCTACATCTTCACGACCGCGTACAAGAAGCTCGACTTCGGCTACGCCTCGGCGATCGCGACCGTGCTGCTGGCGCTGCTGCTGCTCTACGCCGTGCTGCTGATCCACCTGCGCCGCGTCTTGCCGGACACGCGATGAGTGTCGCGATCGACCGCCCCGCCGCAGCGAGAGGACCCGCGCTCCGGAGCCTCGGCAGGAGCGCCGCGCTGACCGTCGGCCACCGCGCCGCGATCGCCGGCTACATGCTGTTCGCGCTGTTTCCGCTGTACTGGCTGGCCAAGATCGCCATCACGCCGGACCGGCTGCTGTACGGCGAAGGCATCCGGCTCTGGCCCTCGAGCACGACGCTCGCCAACTTCCGCTTCGTCCTGCTGCAGAGCGACTTCCCGACCTTCTTCGCCAACTCGGTGACGGTCTCGCTCGGCACGGCGCTCGCCGTCACGGTCGTCGCGAGCGGCGCCGGCTACGCCTTCTCGCGCTTCACGTTCCCGGGCAAATACGCCGTGGTGTTCGTGCTGCTGCTGACCCAGATGTTCCCCCTGGTGATGCTGATTGCTCCAATGTACCGGCTGATGACGCCTCTGGGCCTCACCGACAACCTCCTGGGCCTCGTGATCGCCTACACCGCGTTCAACGCGCCGTTCGCGACCTTTCTGATGCAGTCGTTCTTCGACAGCATTCCGAAGGAGCTGGAGGAATCCGCGATGATCGACGGCTGCACGCGCCTGCAGGCGCTGCGCCGCATCGTCTTTCCGCTGACCCTGCCGGGCATGGGAGCGACGCTCGGCTTCGTGTTCACCGCCGCCTGGTCGGAGCTCTTGTTCGCGCTCATGCTGATCAACAGCGAGGAGAAGATGACGTTCGCGGTCGGCCTCCTGACCTTCGTCTCGAAATTCTCGGTCGACTGGGGCCAGATGATGGCGGCGGGCGTGCTTGCCCTGATCCCCGCCTGTATCTTCTTCGCCTTCATTCAGCGCTACCTGGTCCAGGGCCTCACGGCCGGCGCGTTGAAGGGGTGAGCCCCGGGCGCCGGAGCGGTTGACTTTGCGCGCGGGCGGTGGTCCGGATGCCGGCGTGAACGGGGCCGGCCGAACGGGAGGTGGCATGCGGGGTGCGGACATCGTGGTGCGGACGCTGGCGCGGGCCGGCGTGCGGCGCATTTTCAGCCTTTCCGGCAATCAGATCATGCCCGTGTACGACGCCTGCATCGATGCCGGGGTCGCGATCGTCCACACGCGGCACGAGGCAGCCGCGGTGTTCATGGCCGACGCCTGGGCGCAGCTGACCGGACAGGTGGGCGTCGCTCTGGTCACCGCCGCTCCCGGCTTCGCCAATGCGCTGGGTGCGCTGTACGCCGCACGGATGGCCGAGAGCCCCGTGCTGCTGCTGTCCGGCGCCGCACCGGTCGCGCAGGACGGCAGGGGCGCCTTTCAGGAGCTGGCGCAGGCCGAGATGGCTGCGCCCGTGACGAAGCTGTCGTTCCGAGCCGCCTCGCCGGCAGGTCTCGGGGGCGACATGGCGCGTGCGCTGCGCACGGCGCCGTGCGGGCGGCCGGGGCCCGTGCACCTGGCGCTGCCCTTCGACGTCCTCGAGGCCGAGGCGCCGGACGCGCTGCCCTCCGAGACGAGCCTGCAGCCCGAGCCGATGGCCGCAGGAGCCGACGACGTCGCGGCGATCCGGGAGGCGCTCGAGGCGGCCAGGCGGCCGCTGGTCCTGACCGGCCCCGCCCTGAATGCGACCCGGGCAGGCCCGCTTCTCGCGCGCCTCGCCGAGGCCGTGGACGCGCCCGTCGTGCCGCTGGAAAGCCCGCGCGGTCTGCGAGACCCTTCCCTCGGCGACTTTCCCCTGGCGCTCGCCGAGGCGGATCTGGTGTTGAGCCTCGGCAAGACGATCGACTTCAGCGTCGGATTCGGCCAGGCGGTGCGCGACGAGCGCTGCGGCTGGCTGGTCGTGAGCGCCGATGCGGCGGAGCGCGACCGGGCGCACCGCAATCTCGGCGGTCGCCTCGGCCACTGCATCGCGGCGGATCCCCGCTCGGTCGCCACCGCCCTGGCCGGCACCGCCGCAGCTCCCGCGAGCCGGCGGACCGAGTGGCGACGGGAAGTGGCCCAGCTGATCGCGACGCGCGGCTTCGCGGCGGCCGACAATGCAGCAGGCAGGATTACGCCGGCGGCGCTGTGCGCCGCCGTGCAGCGCCGCATCGACGCGGTCGAAAACGCGACCCTGGTCAACGATGGCGGCGAGTTCGGCCAGTGGGCGCTGGCCTGCCTCTCCGCGCCGCGCCGGCTGGTCAACGGACCGTCGGGCGCGATCGGCGGCGGGCTCCCCTACGGCATCGCCGCGAAGAAAGCGTGCCCCGACGCGAGCGTATTCGTGCTGATGGGCGACGGCAGCGTCGGCTTCCACCTTGCCGAGTTCGAGACAGCGACGCGCGAGGGCACGCCGTTCGTGCTGGTGGTCGGCAACGACGCATGCTGGAACGCCGAGCACCAGATCCAGCTGCGCCGCTACGGTCCTGACCGGCTGATCGGCTGCGGCCTCAGCAGCGCCCGCTACGACGAGGCGGCCCGTGCCCTCGGCGGCCATGGCGAGCACGTGACCGACCTCGCCGCGCTCGACGCGGCCCTCGAGCGCGCGCTCGCCTCGGGCAAGCCGGCCTGCGTCAACGTCGCGATCGAAGGTCTGCCCGCGCCGAGCGGCCCCCCGCACTAGCGGCGCCGGCTCCGCGCGGCGCACACGCCCAAGAGCGCCCCAAGAAGCAGCTTGCGCGGGACCGCGGGCTGACAGCCGTCTCCCGTACTTCCTGCCATG
>DASUGG010000174.1:0-9136 GCA_036274135.1 Geminicoccaceae bacterium | reverse complement strand
TTGGGTGGCCTGTTGCGTCGCCTGTGCCGGATCGAACCAGCCATCGGTGAGCGTCTTCAGGAACGCGACGAGGTCGTCGATCTCGGCCTCCGACATCGCCGGCGGATCGCCAGGCTCCCGGTTGAAGGGCGGCTCGACGCTGAGGTTCTCCAGATACTGCGGCGGCAGATCGTCGAATTTGTGGACAGTGCCGTCGGCGTCGACCGGGTACCAGCGCTCCGGATTGGTGTCGCGCGTGGCATAGAACTCGACCGCCTTGCGCAACGTGTGGAAGACGCCGTTGTGAAAGAAGGCTTTGCGGAGCGCCACGTTGCGCAGCGTCGGCGTCCGGAACAGGCCGCAATACTCGCTGTGGTCCTGGAGATCCGTCCGCAGCGGACCGCAGACCCCGAGATCGAAATAGGTCGGGTCGGCATTGGCTGGGATCTCGGGATTGCGCGGCAAGCCGAGCGCGATCAGGCCGAAGTCGGTGAACTGCGGCGGCGTCCCGTCGTTGCCGCGGTCGCTGATGTGGCAGCCGGCGCAGTTGCCGTTGTCCGGGTCGTTGAAGACCTCCAGGCCTCGCGCCTCCTGGGGCGTCAGCTCCGTTTCGCCGGCGAGATAGGCGTCGTACTTGCTGCTGTACGGATAGAAGGTGCGATAATCCTGCTCGAAGACTTCGAAGGCCTTGAGGATGGCGGCGAAAGTCGCGCTCCGATCCTCCACGACGGCATCGCCGTAGATCGCCTGCAGGCGCGCGCCGTAACCGGCCCTCAGCGCGCGGTCGACCACCTCGGCGGGGCTCGCGTTGCTCATCTCGAACGGTGACAGCAGCGGGAAGGCCGCCTGGGCATGGCCCGTATCGGCGCGCCCGTCCCACATGAGCCCGCCGCTCGGCCCGTTGTCGACGGCCTCGTCGGCATCGTCCTCGTTGTCGAAAAAGTGCTCGGTGAACTGCGGCACGACCTGGAGATATGTGAGCGTCGGCACGGCCCTGAGCCCGGGCTGCCGCATGTCGCTGCCGCCGAGTTGAACCGCGAGCGCGTTGGCCGGCCCGAACGCGCGATCCGGATCGTGGCAGGTGGCGCAGGCCATGCGGCCCGATGCCGAGAGCGTGGGATCGAAGAAAAGAGCGCGCCCGAGATCCGCCAGCTGGGCTGCCTGCCGCCGGGCCTCGGCGCGGCTCATGGCCGCTGCCTGGACCTGGCGCACAATGCCAATGCCTGGAGCCGCGAAATTGCCCGGTACCAGATGAGCCAAGCCGATGCCGGCGAGAGCCGAAACCAAGGCGATCGACGCAGCGCGAAAGCTCATCTCGGCATCCCCTCCAACGGCTCCGCGACAGTGGCGCGGATGCGTGTCCTTTAGCCAAACTAAACGCGGGCGCGCAATCGGGGCAACCGATTCATTCTAAGGGTTGCGGTCACCGCGAGACGGGGATTTAATGGCCGACCGTCAACCGTGCAATCAAGCGAGCGGATGCGGAGGTCGCGGGCATCTCGCAACCGCGGGGGGAAACCATGAAAAGGAAGTCGATCCTATCCAGCGTGTCCGCCGGTGCTGCGCTGGCCGTCTTGTCCTTGTTAGCAGGCTGCGCGCCGGAGAGAGCCGAGCCCGGCCCAGCCGCCGGGCAACGAGCCGCGCACGGGATCGCTGACATCGACACGGTGGTCGTGATCTTCGCGGAGAACCGCAGCTTCGATAATCTCTACGGCAACTTCCCCGGCGCCAATGGGCTTGCCAATGCAAGCGCGACCAGCACGCGGCAGCTCGATCGCGACGGCAGCCCGCTGGACGAGCTGCCACCGATCTGGGGCGGCCTGACCGCCAAGGGCGTGACGCCGCCGGTCACTCAGGCAGAGACCGAGCATCTCCCGAACGCGCCGTTCGCCGTGGACGACCCGGAGGGCTTCAACCAGTCGATCGGCATCCTGACCACCGATCTGTGGCATCGCTTTTACCAGAACCAGATGCAGATCGATGGCGGCGAGAACGACGGGTTCGTCGCCTGGGGCGACACCGGCGCGCTGGTCATGAGCACGTGGGACGGCTCGAAGATGGAGATGTGGGACGTGGCGCAGCGGTACACGCTCGCCGACAACTTCTTCATGAGCGGTTTCGGCGGCTCCTACTACAACCACATACGGCTCATCTGCGCCTGCACGCCCTATTATCCGAATGCCGATACGAACCCGGCCAAGCCGACGATCGCCGTCGTCGACCCGGACGGCGTCACGCTCACGGTGGCCGACAACGCGCCGGCATCGGCGATAGACGGCATTCCGAAGTTCGTCAGCGACGGCAATCTGACGCCTGATTTTTACGCCGTGAACACGATGCAGCCACCCTACCAGCCGAGCCACAATCCGCCGGCGCCGGGTGGCGATCCACGCTACGCCGACCCAAGCCTGCCAACAACCATGCCGCCGCAGACCCAGACGACGATCGGCGACCTGCTGAGCGCCAAGGACATCAGCTGGGCCTACTACAGTGGCGCCTGGCAGTCCGTCCTGGATCATGGCAACTCGACGCCGATCCCGGCCTTCCAATATCACCACCAGCCGTTCAACTATTTCTCCAATTACGCGCCGGGGACCGCAGCGCGCGCCGAGCATCTCCGCGATGGCGGCCTGGGCGGCAGCGAATTCATCAAGGCGATCGATTCCGGCGAGTTGCCCCACGTCGCGTTCTACAAGCCCCAGGGCAATCTCAACGAGCACTCGGGCTATGCCGATATCTCCTCCGGCGACCAACACATCGCCGATCTCATCTATCACCTGGAGCACAGCCCGCAGTGGGACCACATGCTAGTGATCGTTACCTACGACGAGAATGGCGGCATCTGGGACCACGTCGCGCCGCCCAAGGGTGACCGCTGGGGCCCCGGGTCGCGTATTCCGGCGATCATCGTCTCGCCTTTCGCCAAGCGCGGCTACGTCGACCACACGCTCTACGACACCAACTCGATCCTGCGCTTCATCATCCGCAGGTATGATTTGCCGACCCTGGAGGGCATCCAGTCCCGTGACGAGGCCATGGCGGCCCGGGGCCAGGAACCACTCGGCGACCTCACCGGCGCGCTCAACCTCTAGCGACGGACACGTCGGAAGCGCCGGTGTTCGGACTGCATCGGCGCGCACCGGCCGGGCAGGGCCGACCAAGGCGGCTCGGCCGCTCGGAGACCGCTAGGCCACCGAGCTGCCGGGCCTGCCGCCTTGCGAGCCGCTCCCCCCCTCCTTGATGCCGAACGGCAGGGGCGATTCGAGGACCTCCGGATGGTCGACACGCACACGCCAGTCGTCCGGACGAGGCAGCGGCGGTTGAACCGTAGGCGGAACAGGCGCCGGGGCGTCGATCGTGATCGAGCGCTGCCACATCTGGTCCGGCCGGCGCAGCAACGCCTCCAGCCGGGCGGCGAGCGCCTCCCCAGCTTGGCCCGGATGGGCGGTCACCATCAGTTCCTGGCGCATCATCGCAACCAGGAGCTTGATGGCGACCGCGGCGACCCCGGGAATCGGCCGGGCGTTGCCGCGCGATCTCGTGCTCCAGGCTGAAATCGTCGCTGGCGGCGTGTCGAGCAGGGCCGACAAGCCCCGTTTCCAACCGCGGCGCCGGCCGCCGTTCAGGTAGATCCCGGCCGCCCGGACCTGCTCCGGGGTCATGTCGGCACGCATGCTGCGACGCGAGATTGTTGCTCCCGGCGGAAACAACGCCACAGCGCTGTCGCGCCGTCAATCGGCTACGGTGCGGCCGGCGCCAGCTCGACCACGACGCGGCTGCGGGTCGGCGTGGTCGGCCGGAGCGCCTGCTTGTCCTCGCCCTCCCAGGCCGCCAGCATGATCGCCGCCACCGGCTCGTTGGCGCCGTCGACGTCGTCGACCGGCTCCCAGATGTAGAGGCCGTTGGTGTCGAGATAGAAGGTGTGCTCGCCGAAGCGCTCCTGCAGCCTCGGCGTCGCCGGGTTGTCGTCGGGGATCGGCTTGAGGCCTGTTTGATTGCCGACCTGCTCGACCTGATCGTCGGTGAGCTTCATGGGGTGGACTCCTCGCTGGTTTCGGAGAGGCTCGGTTATGAAATATGCGAAGCATATCGATATGCAACATAGAGCCATGCGTAGCATACCGATTTAATGGAGGCTCGGCTCGTCGCCACCGCCGGCGTCCACAGCCCCGCGCCGGGTTACGGCCTGGGGCGGCACAGCCTTGTTGTTCGGGCTCGCCGCTTATGTCGCCATGTAACTAGATCAGCGAGCGGATGGTTCACGCGGACGGTAGCGCGCCAGGCCGATCAGAGCTTCTCGAAGCTCCTGCGGGCGGTCGCCGAGGGCGGGGAAGCTGTCATCACCCGATGCGGCAGGCCGGTGGCGCGGCGCGCCCGCGATCGAGGCTGCCGCCGATGCGGAACAGCAGGCGGAGACAGATCGGATCATCGCTGATCTGCGTGAGGGAGCAGACCTCGGCGAGCCCGTGCCTTGGACCGGCGGGCCACGGCAAATGCGGGCCGGATGCAGCGTGCTGTTCAGCGAGGATTTTCAGGACGGACGGCGTCTCGAGGGAGTCCTGTTCGTCGATCCGCTCCTGCCCGGGAATCGGAGGCTCGTGATCTCGCGCTACCCGCGCTGCCCTGGACGTGGAAGCAGGCCGCCCCTACCTCTCGCGTGCCGCGGCGCGCGACGGCAGGCCGCGCCCGGGGCGCCGGACCGGCCCTTTTCTTGCCGGACGAAAGCGTGTAGGTCACGGGCCGCGGGCCGGCGGATCGCCTGTTCGCGATGCGCGGGCCCGCCAGACCCTAAGGTACGCCACGGATGAACGAGCGAGCAACGCAGCCCGACCCGAGCCGCACCGACGCGATCGAAGCTGGTCCGGCCGGGACCGGTTCCAGCCGGGGCGAGCCGATTCGCACCGACATGGTGATCGTCGGCGCCGGCCCGGTCGGGCTGTTCGCGGTGTTCGAGGCGGGCCTTTTGAACATGAAGTGCCACCTGATCGACAATCTCGATAGACCGGGCGGCCAGTGCGCCGAGCTGTATCCCGACAAGCCGATCTACGACATTCCGGCCGTGCCGCGCTGCACCGGCCAGGAGCTGACCGACCTGCTGCTCGAGCAGATCCGACCGTTCGCGCCGCAGTTCCATCTCAGCCAGCAGGCCGAGCGGCTCGAGCGGACCGAGGGCGGCTGGCGCCTCACGACCGACCAGGGCCGCGTCCTCGAGGCGCCGACCGTGGTGATCGCCGCCGGCGCCGGCAGCTTCGTGCCGCGCCGCCTGCCGCTGCCCGGCGCCGAGGAGCGCGACGGCCGCTCGATCTTCTATGCCGTGCGCCGCATGCAGGACTTTCGCGGCAGGAACATCCTGATCGCCGGCGGCGGCGATTCGGCGCTCGACTGGGTCCTCAACCTGCACCCCCTGGCGGCGAGCCTGGCGCTCGTGCATCGGCGCGACGACTTCCGCGCCGCACCGGATTCGGTCGAGAAGATGCGGGCCCTGCTCGGGGCCGACCGGATGGCCCTGCACATCGGCCAGATCACCGAGCTGCATGGGCCAGGCGATCTGCTCGAAGGCGTGACCGTCACGAGCAAGGACGGCGGGGTGCTGGTGCCGTGCGATACGCTGCTGGCGTTCTACGGCCTCAAGATGGAGCTCGGCCCGATCGCCGAATGGGGCCTCAATCTCGAGGAGAACCTGATCACGGTCGACACCGCGACCTTCGAGACCAGCGTGCCGGGCATCTTCGCGATCGGCGACATCATCACCTATCCGGGCAAGCTCAAGCTGATCCTGAGCGGCTTCCACGAGGCCGCCCTGATGTGCCAGAAAGCGTTCCACTACTGTTTCCCGGAGAAGAAGCTGGTGTTCCGCTACACGACCTCGAGCACCGATCTGCACAAGAAGCTGGGCGTCTGACGATGCCGACCATCTACGTGACCGACCGGGAAGGCGAGGAGCATGCGCTGGACGCCACGCCGGGCTGGTCGGTGATGGAGATCATCCGCGAGAACGACCTGCCGATCGAGGCCGCGTGCGGCGGCTGTTGCGCCTGCGCCACCTGCCACGTCTATGTCGACCCGGCCTGGCTCGACAAGCTGGCGCCGGCGACCGACGACGAGGACCGCATGCTGGACGAGGCCTACCAGGTGCAGGAAAGCTCGCGACTGTCCTGCCAGCTGCCGTTCAGCGAGGAACTGGACGGCCTGAAGGTGACCCTGGCGCCGGAGTTTTGAGGTGCACGGCCCGGCATGGCCTTACGGCGCTGCCGGCCGAGCTCAACAGATCCGACCGAGCAGCGCGATCCCGGATCGGTGGCGCGTTTCATAACCCGTTGCTAGAGTACGTCCCACGACAAGAAAGCGGTGCTCGACGCGATCGCCGCGCAGACCGATCGCGACGTGAGCGCCGTCCTCGAGGAGGCCGTGAACGCATATCTCGACCTCCATGCCTGGCAGCGCGAGCACATCGACGCAGGTATGCGGCAGGCGGATGCGGGCGAGTTTGCTAGTCGAGCCGAGGTCCGCGATGCGTTCGCTCGATGGCGGCGCTGACGATCCGCTCGACCAGACAGGCCATCTCGGACGTCGACCATATTTATGATTTCATCGCTGCGAACAACACAGCCGCCGCGCATGCCGTGGTCGATCGGATCGATCGGGCGATCAACGGTCTGCCCGCACACCCCAGGATGGGGCGAACAGGTCGCGTGGCGGGCGCGCGAGAGCTGGTCGTTCCCGGCACACCCTACATCGTGGCCTACCGGCTGCGCGCGCGCTGTGGAACTGCTCGGCGTCATCCATGCGGCGCGCCGCTGGCCACGCAGGTTCTGATACGAACGCCCACCGAAGCCCGGGCGGTCACACTCAGATGTCGAGGTTGACCACCTTCAGCGCGTTGGCCTGGATGAACTCGCGGCGGGGCTCGACCACGTCGCCCATCAGGGTCTCGAAGATCTTGCCGGCCTCGTCGGCGTGCTCGACCTTGACCTGGTAGAGGCTGCGTACCGCGGGATCGAGCGTGGTCTCCCAGAGCTGCTCGGGATTCATCTCGCCGAGCCCCTTGTAGCGCTGCACGGAAAGCCCCTTGCGGCCGAGCGCGGTCAGGGTCTCGACCAGCGCGATGGGCCCGCCGATCACGCTCTCCTGGCCCTTGCGCTGCAGGGTGGCCGGCTGCGCGAAGGCGTCGCCCAGCCCGGCGATCGCATTGTTGAGGCGGCGTCCCTCGGGGCTACGCGCGACCTGCGGGTCGAGGCGGAAACGATCGCGCCGCTCGCCGCGTTGCCGTACGAACACCAGCGTGCCGTCCTCGGCGCGCTGGCCGCTCCAGCTGTCGTCGCCGCCGGCGTTCAGCCGCGCCGCGATCCGGGCCGCGAAGCCCTGGCCGGCCGCCTGCTCGGTCAGCGCGTTCTCGGTGAGCGCGCCGGTCAGCACCGCGGCCTCGACCAGTTCGCCCGGCAGCCGCCGCTCGAGCGCGTGGATCAGGCCCCTGGCGCGGCGCGCCACCTCGACCAGCGCCGCCAGCCGCTCGCCTTCATAGACCGTGCCCGCGGCGCTCACCAGACGCGCATCCTCCAGTCCGCTGGCGATCAGGAAATCGTCCATCTGCGCCTCGTTCTTGAGATAGCGCTCCATGTTGCCGCGCTTGACCCGGTAGAGCGGCGGCTGGGCGATGTAGAGATGACCCGCCTCGATGATCTCGGGCATCTGCCGGTAGAAGAAGGTCAGCAGGAGCGTGCGGATGTGCGAGCCGTCGACGTCGGCGTCGGTCATGATGATGATGCGGTGGTAGCGCAGCTTGCTGAGGTCGAAGTCGTCGCGGATGCCGGTGCCGAGCGCCGTGATCAGCGTGCCGATCTCGTTCGAGCCCAGGATCTTGTCGAGGCGGGCGCGCTCGACGTTCAGGATCTTGCCGCGCAGCGGCAGGATGGCCTGGAAGGCGCGGTTGCGGCCCTGCTTGGCCGAGCCGCCTGCGGAATCGCCCTCCACCAGGAACAGCTCGGACTTGGCCGGGTCGCGCTCCTGGCAGTCGGCGAGCTTGCCGGGTAGGTTGGCGACGTCGAGCACGCCCTTGCGGCGGGTCAGCTCGCGCGCCTTGCGCGCCGCCTCGCGGGCGGTGGCCGCCTCGACGACCTTGCCGATGATCACCCGCGCCGGCGCCGGGTTCTCCTCGAACCAGCGGTTCAGCGCGTCGCCGATCAGGCCCTGCACCACCGGCTGGACCTCGGAGCTCACGAGCTTGTCCTTGGTCTGGGAGCTGAACTTCGGGTCCGGCATCTTGATCGAGAGCACGGCCGTCAGCCCCTCGCGCGCGTCCTCGCCGGACAGCGCGATCTTCTCGCGCTTGGCGATGCCGCTCTCGTGCGCATAGGCCTGGATGCTGCGGGTCAGCGCCGCGCGCAGGCCCGACAGGTGGCTGCCGCCGTCACGCTGCGGGATGTTGTTGGTGAAGCACAGGCAGGTCTCGTGGTAGCCGTCGTTCCACTGCAGCGCCGCTTGCACCTCGATGCCGTCGCGCTCGCCGCCGATCGTGATCGCCGGCTCGTGCAGATGCGTCTTGGCGCGATCGAGATAGGCTACGAACGCCTCGAGGCCGCCCTCGTAGTGCAGCACCTCCTCGACCGGCTCGGCGCCGCGCTCGTCGCGCAGCACGATGATCACGCCGGCGTTCAGGAAGGCGAGCTCGCGCAGCCGGTGCTCGAGCGTCTGGTAGCTGAACTCCGTGCGCGTGAACACCTCGATCGACGGCATGAAGGTGATCTCGGTGCCGCGCCGGCCGTTCGCCGGGCCGGTCGCCGCCAGCGGCGCCACCGGCTCGCCGCCGTCCTGAAAGCGCATGAAGTGCTCGTGTTGGTTGCGCCAGATCCTGAGCTCGAGCCATTCGGAAAGCGCGTTGACCACCGAGACGCCGACGCCGTGCAGGCCGCCCGAGACCTTGTACGAGTTCTGGTTGAACTTACCGCCCGCATGCAGGCGGGTCATGATCACCTCGGCGGCCGAGATGCCCTCGCCGCCATGGATGTCGGTCGGGATCCCGCGGCCGTTGTCGCGCACGGTGACCGAGCCGTCGGTGTTGAGCGTGACCTCCACCCGGTCGCAGTAGCCGGCGAGTGCCTCGTCGATCGCGTTGTCGACGACCTCGAACACCATGTGGTGCAGGCCGGAGCCGTCGTCG
>DASUGG010000173.1:0-2143 GCA_036274135.1 Geminicoccaceae bacterium | reverse complement strand
GCGCCCGATCTCGTTCTGCACCAGCCCGATCTCGTCGCCGCGGCGCGACACCGGCAGGTCGACGCTGACGTCCTCCGGGCGATCGCGGAACGAGATCACGCTCTCCGTGATGCGCCGCAGCGGCCGCACGATCATGAGCTGCAGCGCCGCATAGACCAGGAACGCCGTGAGCAGCGAGATGACGATCGAGAGGTTCAGGATGCGCCAGGAATAGTCGACCATGGCGCGCCACATCGGCTCCTCACGCAGGCTGACGTCGACCAGCACCTCGGGCCGCTGCGGCGAGCGCCCGATCACTCGGATCATCCGGTCGCCGCCGTGCCACAGCGTGCCGAAGGCGTCGCCGATCATGGTCTCGGGCGAGGCGGCGCGCAGGTCGACCACCTGCTGCACCGCCGGCAGCTTGCCCAGCATCAGTTCGGCCGACGGCTCGCGCAAGGTCACCGAGAGCACGCCCGCGTGGCTCAACAGCTCGTTCTCGAGCGTCGTGCCGATGCCGGCCGCCCCGGCCGCCTCGAGCGACAGGGTGGCGAGGTGCGCCGCCGCGATCCGCTCTTGCAGATAGACGAGGCGAAAGCGCGCGATCGACGGGACGTAGATCAGGATCTCGCCGAGCAGCACGAAGGCGCTCGTCAGCACCAGGAGGCGCGCCGACAGGGAGCGGTACAGGGGCGGCGGATGAAGCTGGCTCGCCATGCCGCCCTTATAGGGGGGAAATCGCGACTTGGCAGCAGGCGGCAGGGGCGGCCTGCGGCGCCGACCTGGCCGGCTCAGCGGGTCGCGTCGTTCAGCCGCCAGTCGAAGGCGTCGGCGTCGATCCGGTCGAAGCGCTGCAGGCTCATGGCGAGGCGCGGCGCCGCGAGGCCCATCAAATGATGAATGACGGCGCTGTCGGAGCCGCCGAAATCCTCCCGGTACCAGCGGTACAGGCTCGACAGGCTGAGCTCGTCGTCCTTGAGCGAGATGCAGCGCCGGTCGTTGACATAGGCCATCGCCGCCTTGCTCAGCTGGTGGTCGAGGACCTCGCCGCGGTAGGGCTCGGGCTGCAGATTGGCGCAGCTTAGCGCGCCGCAGCTCAGCGCATAGTGAATCCTGGGGTCCTTGAAGATCGGCCGCAGGATGCGGTGCACGATGTCGTTCAGCGAGACCGGGACGCCGTCGATCTCGACCAGCTTCTCGCCCCACGGCCCGCCGGACAGCGGCCGCGGCGAGTCGTCGTCGATGTCGCGGATGCTGGCGATCGGGTAGTGGTCCAGCACGAGGCGCACCGTCAGCGCGTTGTACAGGTTGATCCAGTACGCCATCTGCTCGGAGCGGTTATAGCTGCCGACCGGCACCGCCGCGAGCTGGTCGATGTAGCCGTCGAGCGCCGCCCGGTCCTCCGGCGTGACCTCGCCGTAGGCGACCCGATGGACGCTGTCGGCGCCGATCCGCAGATAGCGGACCAGGAAGCGCTCCCAGGCCGAGTGGTCGATCGTCTGCACCGCGCCGGGATCGTACTCCAGCCAGATGTCCCAGGCCTCGGCCTTCGGCACCGCCTGCGCGGGCACCACCGCGAGCGCGATGGCCAGGCAGACCATGGAGATTACGATCTTCCTCATCGACCCCATCCTATCCCAGGCCGCGCGCCGTGTCGTCGGGCAAGCCCGCCGATCGACCCGTTGTGATCACTGTCCTCCGCCCGCTCACGCGGTCTTGACGGGCAGCGGTCGCGGGCCGCGATCGACCGTCCAAGACCGTCGCGCCGGCCCGGTCGGAGCGCGAACGTCGCGTCGGCTCCAGATGACCTCGCGGGCCCGGCCGGTGCCGGCCCGCCATTGCCGAGAACGCCGCGGCGCGGCCAGCGGCAGACGCTCTTGTGAGCGCGATATGGGGCGCCTATCTGCATTGGCAAATCACCTGCGATCACGAGCGGCCTGCCGGGGGCGAGCAGCGGCGTGGCGCGGCGCGCAGTTTGACAGCCTCGCCCGCGCGGCCTATACAGCGCTCCGGTTTGGCCTTCGGTTGGCAAGGGGTCCGGCGTGAAGCGCACCTATCAGCCGAGCAACATCGTTCGCAAGCGGCGCCACGGCTTTCGCGCCCGCATGGCGACCGTTGGCGGCCGCCGGGTGATCGCCCGCCGGCGTGCCAGGGGTCGCAAGCG
>DASUGG010000172.1:0-9580 GCA_036274135.1 Geminicoccaceae bacterium | reverse complement strand
CGTCGCCGTGCTGGGGCCGGGGCTCGGCCGAAGCGCTCGCCAAACGGTCGCGGTTGCGAGGCAGCGCGAAAGGTCCGGACAGATCCGCGGACGTCCGATCGCTCGCATGCTTGTGATCCAGGTCGGTTGCGGCGCCCGCAGCGAAGAGCGGCGCGGCGATGCTGCCGATGTCGCGCGCGGGTCCGGCGCACAAGCGCGCGGTCGTCTTGCTTGTCACCGGCTTTGGTCAATTCTTAGGGAGGCACCTGACCGGCAGGCGGCGCGACCGCGGGGGAAAGATGGGTAAAGGGCGATCCGGACTTGTGACGATCGGCGGCCGGCGCCGCCTCCGCCGTAGGCTGCTCCTGGCCGGCGCGCTCCTCGCCTTCGCTAGCGGCGAGGCGTTCGGCCAGACGGCGCGGCTCGGGCTGACCGAGGCGACGCCGGTCGACGAGGACGCCGGCATCCGCGTGCCCGAGGGCTTCGACGCCCAGATTTTCGCCGAGGGCGTCGGCCGGGCGCGCCACATCGCGGTGCGCGACAACGGCGACGTCTTCGTCGCTCTGCAGCGGCCGACGCAGGGCGGCGGCATCGCGGCGTTGCGCGACGAGGACGGCGACGGCGCGGCCGACCGGATCGAATATTTCGGGGAGCACGGCGGTACCGGCCTCGCGATCCACGACAAGTCGCTCTATGCCTCGAGCGACGATGCGGTCTACCGCTATCCGCTGCCGGAAGGCTCGCTGGCACCAACGGGCTCGCCCACGGTCGTGGTCGAGGGCTTTCCGGCGCAGCGAAGCCATGCCGCCAAGGCGTTCGCGATCGACGACGCCGGCAATCTTTACGTCAATGTCGGCGCGCCCTCGAATGCCTGCCAGGCGGACGATCGGACGCCGGGCTCGCCCGGCCAGCAGCCCTGCCCTCTGCTCGCGGAGCACGCCGGCATCTGGCGCTTCGCCGCCGACGAGGCCGGTCAGTCGTTCGCGGATGGCGAGCGCTTCGTCGCCGGTACCCGCAACATCGTGGCGCTGGACTGGAACCCGCAGGCCGACGCGCTGTATTTCGTGATGCACGGCCGCGATCAGCTGCATCAGCTGTTTCCGGACCTCTACACGGTCGAGCAGAGCGCCGAGCTGCCGGCCGAGGAGTTCCACGTGGCGCGCGAGGGCGCCAATTATGGCTGGCCCTACACCTATTGGGACCAGCAGGCGGGGCAGCGCAAGGTCGCGCCGGAATATGGCGGCGACGGCCGCATGGCGGCGCAGGGCGACTACCAGGCGCCGCTGCTGGCCTTCCCCGGCCACTGGGCGCCGAACGATCTGCTGTTCTACACTGCCGACGCCTTCCCGGTGGCGGCCCGGGGCGGCGCGTTCATCGCCTTCCACGGCTCGTGGAACCGCGCGCCGTTGCCGCAGGGCGGCTACAACGTGGTGTTCGTGCCGTTCGAGCGCGGCGCGCCAGCGGGCGACTGGACGGTGTTCGCGGACGGCTTCAAGGGCGCCGAGGTCCTCGCGGACAACGACGATGCCGAGTTCCGGCCGATGGGTCTGGCGGAGGGGCCGGACGGCGCGCTTTACATCGTCGACTCGGTCCAGGGGCGCATCTGGCGCGTGATCTACGAGGGTTGATCGTGAGGGCCTCGTCGGCGGTCGCCGAGGCGACGAGCCTCGCGGGTCCTGCCCGGCGCCGCGGTCCTCAGCCCGAATGCGCCTGGCGCCGGCACAGCGCCAGGCCGCGGCGCGCGTTGCGGGCCCATTCGCTGTCCGGGTCGAGCATCAGATAGCGCTGCCAGAGGTCGCGGGCTTTGCCGAACGCGCCGGCCTCGAACTCCAGCTGCGCGAGGTTGTACAGAGGATCGGCGTAGTCCGGGTCGGCCGCGATCGCGCGCTCGAAGCTCTGCCGCGCCCCGCTCGCGTTACCCTCGGCCTCGAGCAGCAGAGCGAGGTTGTACCAGGCCTCCGCCAGCCCCGGATCGAGCGCCGCGGCCAGCTGCAGATATGGTTTGGCGGCGACGCCGCGGTCTTGCGCGCAGAGCACGTTGGCGAGGTTGAACAGCGCGATCGGATCGCTGCGGTCGAGCGCGACGCAGCGCCGGTAGAGCGCCTCGGCGGCGACCAGATCGCCCGCCTGCTCGGCCTCCTCGGCGTGCTCGAACAGCTCGTCGACCGACGGGTTCTCAGTGCGCGGCAGCGGCAGCCGCATCTGGCCGTCGACCTCGACGAGCGCGCCGTCGATGCGGCGGGCGAGCTGGCCCATGCCGTCGCCGACCAGCTTGAGGCGGGTGAGCGGGTGGTGCTGCGCGCCCGGGCTCCGGCGCGTCATGCGCTCGGCGGTCCCCAGGATCGCCGCGAGGTCCAGGCCCTCGCGCAGCAGCCGCGCCACCTCCCGCGCGCTGAGCAGGTCGCGAAAGCTGCACTGCCCGTCCTGCGGCTCGATCAGGTCGAACAGCAGGAGCAACCGGACCACCTCGGCGTCGAGCCCGGCCTTCTCGGCGAGCGCGTCGAGCGCCACCGCGCCTGCGACCGGCGCCGCCGACGGCAGCAGGCCCACGGCGCGCAGCAGGGCCGTCTCGCCGATGCAGACGGCCCCCTGCCGATCGGCCTGCGCGATCTTCGCCTGCAGGCGGCCGCCGGCGAGCAGGCGCGCACTCCGGCGCGCGACCACGACGACGCCGGTCCGGCGCGACAGGCCGCGCTGCAGCTTGCCGCCGCGGGCGGCGACCTCGCGTGCCACGACCTCCGTCGGCGCGCTCAGCCGGCCGATGATGCTGATCGTGCCCGTGAGATCGAGCATGCGATCAGGCCGCGCTGCTGCGTTTCCTCTTGCTGCCCGATGCCTTGGCCGCAGGCTTCTCCGCCGCCTTGCGCGGCCGGCTCTTGGCCGGCGGCTTGCGGTCGGCGTCCAGGCTCTGGCGCAGGGCGTCCATCAGGTTGATCACCTTGCCGCGCTCCGGCGCCTTGGCGAGCACCGGCTCCTGGCCCTTGACCTTGGCCTTGACCATCTCGACCACGGCGTCGTGGTAGCGGTCCTTGAACTCGCTCGGGTCGAACTTGCCGGATTTCTGCTCGATCAGCGCCGCGGCCAGGTCGAGCATCTCCTTCTCGGGCTCCTCGTCCTCGATGTCGGCGAAGAACTCCTTCGCGTCGCGCACCTCGTCGGCGTTGCGCAGGGTCATCACCAGCAGGCCCCTGTCGCGCACGGTCAGCGCGATCAGCCGCTCGCGCGACGACAGCACGATGCGCGACAGCGCGACCTTGTTCTTCTCGCGCATCGCCCACTGCACGACCCGGAAGGTCTCCTCGGCGACCTTGCCGTCCGGCGCCAGGTAGTAGGGCGAATCGTAGTAGATCTCGTCGACCTCGGCGGCGTCGACGAACTTCTCGATCACGATCGTCTTCGACGACTCGATCTGGACCTTCTCGAAGTCTGCGTCGGTGAAGATGACGTACTGCTCCTTCTCGTACTCGTAGCCCTTCACCAGGTCGCTGCGCTCGACCGCGCCCAGCTCCGGATCGTGCGGCTTCATCTGAATGCGGTTGTGGGTGTCCTTGTGCAGCAGATGGAACGCCACCCGCTCCGTCCGCGACACGGCGTTGTAAAGGCGCACCGGGCAAGAGACGAGGGAGAGCTTGAGGTGGCCCTTCCAGGTCGAGCGTGGCGGCATGGTTTCGACCTCTTCGACGTTTCTCGGTCAACGCGCGGTCTGGAGCCGACGTTCCATTTCCTTGGTCAGCGGTCGCGCCGACCGCGCGAGCTCGGCCCAGGGATCTTCGACCTCCGTCAACCGCACGGGAACCGTAGCATAATTGAGATCTGCGGGATCGTCGATCTTCGCGATCTCCTCCCAGGCGAGCGGCGTCGAGGCGGGCACCCGCGGCCGCGCCCGCAGCGAGTAGGCGGCGACCGCGGTGGCGCTGCGGCCGTTGCGCAGATAGTCCAGGAAGATCCGGCCGCGCCGGCTGGTTTTCGCCATGTTGGCCGTGAACAGCTTCGGCAGCCGGCGTGCCATGTGCGCGGCGAACAGCTCGGCGAAGCCGCGCACCTCGGGCCAGGCCTGGCGGCGCGCCAGCGCCACGACGACGTGCAGGCCCTTGCCGCCGGTCGTCTTGACGAACGGCGTAAAGCCGAGATCCTCGAGGCCCTGGCGGACCTCGAACGCCGCGTCGACCACCTGGCGCCACGGCAGGCCCTCGTCGGGATCGAGGTCGAACACCATGCGGTCGGGCCGCTCCGGCTTGTCGACCCGGCAGCCCCAGGGATGGAATTCCACCGCGCCGAACTGGGCCAGCGCCAGAAGGCCGCGCGCGTTCTCGACATAGAGGTAATCGGCGCGCTCCTTGGAGCCTTCCTCGCGCAGCGGGATCCGCCGGATCGCCTCGGGCATGCCGCTCATCGCGTGGCGTTGAAAGAAGCAGTCCGCCGCCTTGCCGCTCGGGCAGCGCAGCAGCGAGACCGGCCGCAGGGCCAGTTCCTCCAGTATCCAGTCGCCGACCCGGGCGTAGTAAAGCGCCAGCTCGAGCTTGGTCGGGCCGTCGGCACCGAACATCCTGCGATCCGGGTTGGTCACCCACACCGAGGCGAGGTCCTCGTCCGTGACCCAGCGCCGCCGCGCCGCCGGCTCCGGGGCGGGCGCCGCGGCATCCTCGGAGATCTTGTCCTGCCGCAGGCCCTTGTAGACCGAATGGCGCAGGATGCCGTCGCCGGTGCGCGTCGCATACTCGACTTGCGCGGTCAGCACCGGCCGCACCCAGACGACGTCCTTGCGGCGCTCCTCGGGCGGCAGGGGCACCGTCGGCTCGTCCTGGCGCAAGGCGGCGAGACGGGCGTGCAGGGCAGAGGCCTGGGCCCGCGAGAACCCGGTGCCGCAGCGGCCGACGTAGCGCAGGCCCTCCGGCGTCTCATCGGCGAGCAGCAGGCCGCGAAAGACGCCATCGTCCTTGGATTCGCTGTAGCCGACGATCCGGAAGTCTTCGTCCGGGCGGGCCTTGACCTTGAGCCACGTCTTGCTGCGGCCTGGCCGGTAGGGCGAGTTGGCGCGCTTGGAGACTACGCCCTCGAGCCCCATGCGCGAGGCCTGCGCGAGAAAATCGGGGCCGTGGCCCTCGACGTGGCCGCTGAGTTGGAGCGCCGAGGTCGGACCCACGACCTGGGCGAGCAGCGCCTCGAGCGCCTGCTTGCGTGCCAAAAGCGGCACCTCGGCGAGGTCGTAGCCGTCGAGATAGGGCAGATCGAACGCGAAGAAGACGAGTTCGTGCGTCCGGCTCTCGGCGAGCGCGTCCTGCAGGGCCGAGAAGCGGCTGATGCCCTCCTCGTCCTGGACGACGATCTCGCCGTCGATCACCGCCTGCCTGCAAGGGATCTTCTCGAAGGCGCGGGCGAGGTCGCCGTAGCGGTCGGTCCAGTCGAGGCCCGAGCGGGTGAAGAGGCGCACCGCGCCGTCCTCGATCCGCGCCATGGTGCGGTAACCGTCGAGCTTGATCTCGTGCAGCCAGTCCTTGCCCGCCGGCGCCGAGGCGCTCTGCGAGGCGAGCTGCGGCCGCGGGCTGGCGGGCAGGGCCGCCGCGCGCGCGCCGGTGAGCTGCGCGACCCGCACCGGCTTCGCCCGCGGCCTCGCGGCGGGCGCCGCCGGCGCCGCCGCGATCTCCTCGACGCGGCGGCCGGAGAGCACGCTCTCGGGCGCCTCGTCCAGGATGTCGCCCTCGGCTTCGGGCCGCGCGTAGGAGTCGCGCTCCTTGATCAGCAGCCAGTTGTCGCCGCGCTCCTGCGGGTTCTTGATCCGCACCAGCGTCCAGCCGCCGCCGAGCTTCTCGCCCGAAAGGCGGAACTTGATCGTGCCCTTGCGGTAGTCGGCCTCGGCATCGCCCATCGGCACCCAGGTGCCGCGGTCCCAGACGATCATCGCGCCGGCGCCGTACTGGCCCTTGGGAATCGGCCCCTCGAACTCGGCATACTCCAGCGGATGGTCCTCGACGTGCACGGCGAGCCGGCGGATCTTGGGGTCGAGCGACGGGCCCTGCGGCACGGCCCAGCTGCGCAGCGTGTCGCCGAACTGCAGGCGCAGGTCGTAGTGCAGCCGGCGGGCCGCGTGCTTCTGCACGACGAACACCCGCTCGCCCGCGACCTGCGGCGCGCCGGCGGGCTCGCGCGTCTTCGCGAAATCGCGCTTCCTGCGATAGCGCTCCAGCGCGTCCGTCTCGGCCACCTGCCTGGTCCCGCTCGTCCCGATGTTTGCATGCCTCGGGTGCTCGGTGTACCACCTGATGGAGCAATGCGCGAAGTGCCGCCCTTGCCGGCGGGCCGGAAAGGGCACCTGCGGGTGCGCCTTGCCGCGCCTGGATCGCCGGCCACTGGCCATCGACGCGCTGCGGGGTTATGTTCTTGGCGAGAAAAGAAGGAGATCCCCCTTGCAGCAATGGGGACATGCTTTGCGCGCCGCGGCCAGAGCGGCGGCGAAAACCGGGCTGTTGCGCGTGCGCGCCGGGGTCGTCGGCACGATGCTCCTCGGCATCGGATTGACGGGGTGCTCGACCAGCGACGCACCGTCCTGCAAGGATGTTGCGCCGGCGGCGGCCGTGGCGAACAGCTATACGCTCGGCTCCGGCGACCAGGTGCAGGTCACGGTCTTCCGGCAGACCGACCTGTCCGGTCAGTTCGCGCTCGACGGCAACGGCTTTCTGGCGCTGCCGCTTGTCGGCCAGATCGACGCTAGCGGGATGACGACGCGGGAGCTGGAGGAAGCGATCGAGGCGCGCATGAAGGAGGAGCAGCTGCTCGTCAACCCGCAGGTCAGCGTGCAGGTGCTCACCTATCGTCCGTTCTACGTGCTGGGCGAGGTCAACAAGCCCGGCAGCTACCCCTATCGGGACGGCATGACCGCGATCAACGCGGTCGCCCTCGCGGGCGGCTACACCTATCGGGCCGATCAATCGGACATCAGGGTCGACCGCGGCGACTGCCAGCTTTCCGCGGGGGCCGAGACGGCGATCCAACCGGGCGACATCATCACCGTCGAAGAGCGCTTTTTCTGAGGCGGGGCCGGCCGCACCGTCGGCAAGGGCCGCGGCGCTCGCGAACGGCATCGCGTCGACCGGCGCCGCGATGACGATCCGACGACAGGCAAGGGAAGGGCCATGAACATCCTCGCGAAGCTGCCGTCCCTGGACGATGCGGCGCTGGCCGTGCTCCGCGGCAATGCCGAGCGCCTGATGCAGAGAGGCACCAAGACGCAGCAGGCCGACGCGGCGGCCGCCATGCCCGCGATCGAGGCCGAGCTCGCCGCCCGCCGCGAGGCCAAGGCGAGGAAAGTGCAGGCCGCCGCGGCGGCGAGACGGGCGGCCAAGACAGGCAAACGCGACGCCTAGACGATGTCCGAAACGCGTCGGCCCGACACCGGCCCGCCTTTGTCGCCGAGCATCACCTGCCGCATGTGCCGAGCTTCGAGGAGATCCGCCGCCATGCCGAGGAGTGCCTGGCGCGAACGGCATCCCTCGACGAGATCGCGCGCCGTACCCGGCAGATCCTGCTGGCCGTGATCTAGGTCCGGCTTCTCGACAAGGCGGCGCCGCCGCCACCCGGATCGCGGCGCAGCAGCGGATGACGGCGAGGGGCTACAGCCGGGCGAGGTCGGGAGGCGCGGCGCCGGCCCAGGCCTTGCCGAACAGTTTCGCGGTGACCGCGGCGGCCGCCTCGTCGCCCTGCGCCTCCTGCGCCTGCATGAGGCCATAGAGCGCCCAGCCGTTGTTCGGCGCGTCCAGCAGGCTCTGGCGCAGCACCTCCTCGGCCTCGGCCGCGCGGCCGGCCATCAGCAGCGCGGCGCCGAGCGACTGGCGCACCGGGTAGTACCAGAACGGCGGCTCGAGATAGGCCAGCGAATCCTGGATCTGCACCGCCGTCTTGAACTCGGCGGTCGCCCGCGCGAGATCGCCTTCGGCCTGCGCGATGCGCGCCTCGACCACGTGCCGCGCGATCGCCATGGTGTCGTTCGCGATGGCGGCGATGTCGGGCGGATAGGCCGTGTCCGGGTCGTGGGTCTGGGCGATCTCGGCGATCCGCGCCGCCTCGCTTCGCGCCTGTTCGGGCTCGCCCTTGCCGGCGAGGGCGACGCCGCGGGCGTAATGCCACATCGCCTTGACCAGCGGGAAACGGTCGCCCGGGTCGGCGATCGCGAGGACCGTGTCCGGCTCGCTCAGGTGCGCGTGCACGAAGTACGGTCCCTGCTTGATCAGCTGGATCCAGCCGATCTCGGCCGCGACCTCGTCCTGGACCTTGCCGTCCAGCCGGCTGGCGGCCCACATCGCCCGCTCGGCATCGCCGGCCATGAACGCGGAGACGAGCGCGAAGTGGATGTTGTGCGGGTAGTAGCCGTAGGGATAGGCGCCGCTCGCCTCCACCTGCGCCAGATAGGCCTCGTCCGCCGCGACCGCCGCGACGTTGGTCTCGAGCGCGTCGAGATAGCGGCCGATGCGATAGTACGTGTGCGAGGGCATGTGCACGATATGCCCGGCGGCGGGCATCAGCGCCGCCAGGCGATCGGCATGCGGCGCCGCGCGCTCCGGCGCGGCCGAGGCCTCGGTCAGGTGAATGTAGAGGTGGATAGCGCCCGGGTGCTCCGGATTGGCGGCGAGCACGCCTTCGATCGCCGCCACGGCCTCGCCGAGACGCCCCTTGGGCGTCACGCCGTCGGTCTCCCAGTAGTCCCAGGGCGAGGTGTTCATCACCGCATCGGCGAACAGCACCGCGATGTCCTGATCGTCCGGATACTGCGCGTGCACCTCCGCCATCGCGTCGGCATAGGCCATGGCGAGCGCCGCGCCGTCGGCGTCCGGACCGCTCGCATAGCGCTTGGACAGCGCGTCGATCAGCGCCTGCTCGGCTTGCGTGGCGTTGCCGGCGCGCGCCTTGGCGTTGGTCAGCGCGAGGAAGGCGGGCCGCACCGCGTCCTGCTCCATCGGCGCGTTGATGTTGGCGCCGAGCACGAACGCCTCGCCCCAGAAGCACATGGCGCAGCCGGGATCGAGCGCCTGCGCCTGCCTGAAGGCGCGCCAGGCCTCGGCGTGGTTGAAGGCGTAGGTCAGGCGCAGGCCCTGGTCGAAATAGCGCTGCGCCTCCTCGCTGCCGGTAGTGATCGGATGGCTCAGCGCGCCGAGACCGTCCCAGAGCGGCGGCGCGGCGTCGGCGCCGGTCGCCGCGGCCGGCTTCGCCAGCGCGATCCGGGTCAGCTTGAAGGCCGCGGCATCCTGGCCGCGCCGGCCGCAGGCGCTCGCCGCGACCGCGGCGGGATCCAGCAGCTCCTCGATCCGTGCGCCGCTCGCCGCCGGAGCGCCGCCGGCCACGATTGCCGAAGTCAGCAGCAGCACGCTTTTCGTTCGCCAAGACATCATGACCCACCTCCGCTCGAGATCTGGCCCGTCGATGCCTGGCTTGTAGCGTCGCCCGTTTTCCGGACGATGTCGGGAGATCGGCCTTCGCGTATCAGTTGTTTCAGCCTGCGGGACGGACGGCACGAGAAGACCGCGGCGTGGGCTGCTTCTCCGACCTCGAGGAAACGAGGCCGCCGGGCCGTACGCCCGCAACAGAGACCGGCCGGCCCAGCGGGCCGGCC
>DASUGG010000171.1:0-6457 GCA_036274135.1 Geminicoccaceae bacterium | reverse complement strand
GGCGCGCCACCCGCGGCTCGCCGGCCTCGGGCTCGAGCCGCTCGACCCCGGCTTCGACGGCGCGGCGCTGGCGAGGGCGCTCGGCGACTGCACGAGCCCGCTCAAGACCGCGCTGATGGACCAGCGGCGGGTGGTCGGGGTCGGCAACATTTACGCCTGCGAGAGCCTGTTCCGCGCCCGTCTGTCGCCGCTGCGCGCGGCCTGCGGCCTGCGACCGGCGCAGAGCCGCCGGCTGGCCGCCGCGATCCGCACGGTCCTGCTGGAGGCGATCGGCGCCGGCGGCTCGTCGCTGCGCGACTACATCCAGGCGAACGGTGAGCTCGGCGTGTTCCAGGACCGCTTTGCGGTCTACGACCGGGCGCGGGCGCCCTGCCCGGCATGCGGCCGGCCGATCGCGAAGCTGGTCCAGGCCGGTCGCGCGACCTACATGTGCGGGCGCTGTCAGCGCTGAGGCGCCGGGGCGCCCGCCCCGGACCTGCACGGGCAGACGAAAGGGATGGACGGTCGCGCCGGAGATGCTATGTCCCCGCACACACTTGATCCGGCGACCGTTCGTGCCTAGGTGGCGCCGGCGCGGCCACGCGAGCCGCGTCCATAAAATGCCGCGGGGTCCGTGCCAGCCGAGCGCCGGACCTCGCTCAGGAGCAGCCGCATGGCCTATGAGACGATCTTGGTGGAGAGCCGCGGCCCGGTCGGCGTCATCACGCTGAACCGGCCCAAGGCGATGAACGCGCTGAATGCCCGGCTGGTGGCGGAACTCAGCCAGGCGCTGGTGACCTTCGATGGTGATCCCGACACGGCAGCGATCGTGCTCACCGGCTCCGAGCGGGCCTTCGCCGCCGGCGCCGACATCAAGGAGATGGAAGGCAAGACCTTCATCACCGCCTTCCGCGAGGACTTCATCGCGCCCTGGCAGCAGGTGACGGCCTGCAGCAAGCCGGTCATCGCCGCGGTCGCCGGCTATGCGCTGGGCGGCGGCTGCGAGCTGGCGATGATGTGCGACATCATCATCGCCGGCGACAACGCCAAGTTCGGCCAGCCCGAGATCAATCTCGGGACGATCCCCGGCGCCGGCGGGACGCAGCGCCTGACCCGCGCCGTCGGCAAGGCCAAGGCCATGGAGATGGTGCTCACCGGACGCATGATGGACGCCGCCGAGGCCGAGCGCGCCAACCTCGTGGCGCGCGTCGTGCCCACGGCCGACCTCCTGGACGAGGCGATCAAGCTCGCCGAGACCATCGCCGCGAAGTCGCAGCCGATCGTCGCCATGGCCAAGCAGGCGGTCAACCTCGCCTTCGAGACCAGCCTCGCCGAGGGCGTCCGCGCCGAGCGGCGCCTGTTCTACGCCACCTTCGCGACCGAGGACCGGCGGGAAGGCATGCAGGCCTTCGTCGAGAAGCGCACCCCGGCCTTCAGCCATCGCTGAGCGGCCGCGGCTCGGTTTGCCGGGCTCGCCCCGTCGGGTCGTCGTTGACGGGGCACGCCGACGGCGCTATAGGCCTCGCGTCGTCGCGGCCGGCCGGAGGTCGCGGGCGGCACCCCTGGCATCCCGCAACGCAGCAGCAGCGAAGGGCCCCCGATGGCGCAACACCGTTCCGCCAAGAAGCGCATCCGCCAGACGGTCAAGCGGACCGCGATCAACCGCGCGCGCAGCAGCCGGATCCGCACATACATCAAAAAGGTTGAGCAGGCGCTGGCGAGCGGCGATCGCGAGGCCGCCGAGGGCGCCTTGCGGGTCGCCGAGCCGGAGATCCGTCGCGGCGTCGGCAAGGGTGTGCTCAAGCTGAATACGGCGTCCCGCCGGATCTCGCGCCTGGCTCGCAAGGTGAACCGTCTCGGCAGCGGCGGCGGGTCAGAAACCGGTGCTGGAGAACAGGCGCAGAGCTAACCGTGATCCGCTCGCGAAGGATGGTCACGACTGGCGTGGCGCGCGATTTGCAAACAATTTTGCGCAAATCCGACACAGTTGCGCTGAAAATACTCGGACAATATTTTATACAATCAACTCAACCAAAGGGCGATACTTAGCGTTCCCCTTTCGATCTCCTTGCACGTACGCCGCGCTGGCACTATCGTTTCGGCGGTGGCTTAACTGTCGAAGTTCTGCTGACAAAAGGAAACTCTTTGCGATCGCAAGGCGTGATACTTGGCGGTCCCGCGGAGATCTTAGTGCCCAGAAAGTGAAAAGGCTGACCGTCGACAATCCGACCAGTCTGGCGGTGCGTCAGCCTGAAGCCAGATTGCAGCGTCTCGAGGTCCCCATGAACCTCCATCCAAAGAGCGTTACGTTCGATCTCGACGAGCATTGGTCGCAAGTGCAGGGGTTGCTGCGCACGGAGCTCGACGACACGGCATACCGGACCTGGCTGGCCCCGCTGGACTTAGTCGGGCTGGAAGGCGATCGGGTGCTGCTGTCGGTGCCCACCCGCTTTCTGCGGGATTGGGTGGCCGCGCACTATGCCGACCGGATCCGGGCGCTGTGGCGCTGCGTCAATCCGCGCGTCTGCGGCGTCGCCTTGACGGTGCGGCCGGCGCCCTCGAGCCGGGCGTCGGCGCCCGCTGCGGTCGTCGCCTCGCCGGTGCTCGGGCCGGTGCCGCTACCCTGCGAAGCGGCGCCGCAGCCGCTCGACGGCGACATCGGCGCGCCGCTCGACCCGCGCTTCACCTTCAGCAACTTCGTCGTCGGCAAGTCCAACAACCTCGCCTTCGCCGCGGCCCGGCGGGTCGCCGAGCTCGATGCGCCGCCGTTCAACCCGCTGTTCCTGTACGGGCCGGTCGGCCTGGGCAAGACCCACCTGATGCATGCGATCGCGTGGCACATCCGCCACGACAACCCGCGCCGCAAGGTGGTCTACCTGTCGGCCGAGAAGTTCATGTACCAGTTCATCAAGGCGCTCCGCTTCAAGGACACGATGAGCTTCAAGGAGCTGTTCCGCTCCGCCGACGTGCTGATGGTCGACGACGTCCAGTTCATCGGCGGCAAGGAGAGCACGCAGGAGGAGTTCTTCCACACCTTCAATGCCCTGGCCGACCGCGGCCGGCAGATCGTGATCAGCTCCGACCGCAGCCCGCCGGAGCTGGCGGGTCTCGAGGAGCGCATCCGCTCGCGGCTCGGCTGGGGCCTGGTCGCCGACATCCGGCCGACCACCTACGAGCTGCGTCTCGGCATCCTGCAGTGCAAGGCGCGGGAGTTCGCCCGCGAGGCCAAGGTTCCCGACAACGTGCTGGCCTTCCTCGCGCATCGCATCACCTCGAACGTGCGCGAGCTGGAGGGGGCGCTGAACCGGGTGGTCGCCCAGGCGATCCTGGTGGGCCGCGCCATCACCCTGGAGATGGCGCAGGACGTGCTGCGCGACCTTCTGCGCGCGCATGAGCGGCGGGTGACGATCGAGGACATCCAGAAGCTCGTGGCCGAGCACTACCGCATCCGGATCGCCGACATGCACTCGGCGCGGCGCGCCCGCGCGGTCGCCAGGCCGCGCCAGGTCGCGATGTACCTGGCCAAGCAGCTGACGCCGCGCTCGCTGCCGGAGATCGGCCGCAAGTTCGGCGGCCGCGACCACACCACCGTCATGCACGCGATCCGCAAGATCGACGAGCTGCGGTCGACCGACCCGGTGCTGAGCGAGGACATCGAGGCGCTGCGGCGGCTGCTCCAGGGCTAGCGTGCGGTTGTGCCCCTCAACCGCGGGATTTCGCGCGACCGGCAGGCCTGCCGCCGGCGCTGCCGGCCGGACGGCGAGAAGGCGAGCTTTTTTGCTGCCTTTTCAAGCCATTGATGGTAGGGTCCCGGTCTCGCAGGGGGTGAGGTCGCGGCATTCTGGCCGTCGCTGCGCGGCGCCCTCGGCCGGGGATGGACCACCGGGACCATGGCGCCCGAAAAGGAAGCTCGGCGCACACCGATGAAGCTCTCGATCGAGCGAGCGATGCTGCTGAAGGCGCTGGCCCATGTGCAAAGCGTGGTCGAACGCCGCACCACCATCCCGATCCTTTCCAACGTCAAGCTCGATGCGGAGCAGGGCGGCATCAGCCTCACCGCGACCGACATGGACCTGCTGGTGATCGAGCAGGTCGAGGCGGAGGTGAGCCAGCCCGGCGCCGCAACCGCCCCTGCGCACACCCTCTACGACGTGGTGCGCAAGCTGCCCGAGGGCAGCCTCGTGGCGATCGAGCAGGCCAAGGGCGGCCCCGAGCTCAACCTGCGCGCCGGCCGCAGCACCTTCGATCTGCCATGCCTGCCGGCGGCCGACTTCCCGAGCATGACCGACGAGGGGCTGAGCCACAGCTTCGCGCTGCCCGCCGGCGAGCTCTGCCGCCTGTTCGACCGGACCAAGTTCGCGATTTCGACCGAGGAGACGCGCTACTACCTGAACGGCATCCACCTGCACGCGGTGGAGGACGGCCGCCTGCGCGCCGTCGCGACCGACGGCCATCGCCTGGCCCGGGTCGAGGCGCCGTTGCCGGACGGCGCCGCCGGCATGCCGCCGATCATCGTGCCGCGCAAGACGGTCAACGAGGTGCGCAAGCTGGTCGACGACGTCGCTCCCGAGGAGCCGGTCGAGGTGGCGCTGTCGAACGCGCGAATCCGCTTCAAGGTCGGCCGCGCCGTGCTGCGCTCGCGCCTGATCGACGGTACCTTCCCGGACTACGAGCGGGTGATCCCGACGGGCAACGACAAGCAGCTGGTGGCGCCGACCAAGGAACTCTCCGAGGCGGTCGACCGGGTGGCGACCATCGCCACCGACAAGTCGCGCGCCGTCAAGCTCAGCCTCGCCCGCGGCCGGCTCACCCTGTCCGCGGTCAGCGCCGACGCCGGCCGGGCGGTCGAGGAACTCGATGTCAGCTATGCCGGCGACCCGCTGGAGATCGGGTTCAACGCTCGCTATATCCTGGACATGAGCACGCAGATCGCAGGCGAGGAGATCGAGTTCGCGATCGCCGATTCCGGCTCGCCGACCTTGGTGCGTGACCCGAAGGACGACAGCGCGCTCTATGTGCTGATGCCCATGCGCGTGTGATGGCGCTCGCGTTCGACCGACGCCTCTACCAGCCCGTCCGCTCTGCGACGTGCCCGACGACCGGCCGGCTCGCTGTCCGGCAACTCCGCCTGGCGGCGTTCCGCTCGTATGCGCAGCTGCGTCTCGCGATCGATCCGCGGCCGGTGGTGCTGACCGGCCCGAACGGCGCCGGCAAGACGAACCTGCTGGAGGCGATCTCGTTCCTGGTCCCGGGGCGGGGCCTGCGTCGCGCCCGGCTCGCCGAGGTCGACCGCCAGGGCGACGCCGCAGCCTGGACGGTCGCCGCCACGGTGGACGGACCGGGCGGCCCCTGCGCGATCGGCACGGGGCGGGAGCCCGGCGGCAGGCGCGAGCGGCGCCTGGACGAGATCGCCGGCGCGCCGGCGAGCCAGGCGACGCTCGCCGACGCGGTCGCCGCGATCTGGCTGGTGCCGGCGATGGACCGGCTGTTCCAGGACGGCGCCGGCGCCAGGCGCCGGTTCCTCGACCGCCTGGTGCTGGCCGGCGATCCCGCGCATGCGGCGCAGGTGGCGCGCTACGGCCACGCGCTGAAGGAGCGCCAGCGCCTGTTGCGCGGCGGACGGTTCGATCGCGCCTGGCTCGAGGCCCTGGAGGGCCGTGCCGCCGCCGCCGGGATCGCGATCGCGGCGGCGCGGCGCCAGACCGTCGCGGGGCTGCGCGCGGCGCTCGCGCAACCGAGCGGCGCGTTCCCGCGGCCCGGGCTCGCGCTGCGCGGCGACGCCGAGGCCTCGCTCGACGAGCTGCCGGCGCTCGACGCCGAGGCCCGGCTGGCCGAGGCGCTGGCGAACAGCCGTGCCCAGGACGCCGAGAGCGGCACGACCGCGGCGGGGCCGCACCGCAGCGATCTCGAGGTGCACGATCTCGCCAGCGGTCGGGCCGCCGCCGACTGCTCGACCGGCGAGCAGAAGGCCCTGCTGATCGGCATCGTGCTGGCCGAGGCGCGGCTGCGTTGCGCGGAGGGCTCGCGGCTGCCGCTGCTGCTGCTCGACGAGGTCACCGCCCATCTCGACCCCGCAAGGCGCCTGGATCTGTTCGAGCAGCTCTGCGCGCTCGGCGCCCAGGCTTGGCTCACCGGCACCGACCCGGCCCTGTTCGCGCCGCTCGGCGGCCGCGCACAATACTTCTCCGTCCGCGATTCCACCCTGCAACCGTATGGCCCCGATGCACACAGCGCTGCCTGACCCTGCCCCCGACGACGCCTACGACGCCGCCTCGATCCAGGTCCTCGAGGGCCTGGAGGCCGTGCGCCGGCGGCCAGGCATGTATATCGGCGATACCGACGACGGCTCCGGCCTGCACCACATGGTGTTCGAGGTCGTCGACAACGCGATCGACGAGGCACTCGCCGGCTACTGCGACCGGGTGGAGGTCACGCTCAACACCGACGGCTCGGTCACCGTGCGCGACAACGGCCGCGG
>DASUGG010000170.1:0-3202 GCA_036274135.1 Geminicoccaceae bacterium | reverse complement strand
CATTGCCGCGCGCGGAGCGGAGCTGCTGGCGGAGATCCCGCTGCGCCGCTTCGGCCAGCCGCGCGAGGTCGCGACGGTGATCCGCTTCCTGCTGTCCGACGATGCCAGCTACATCACCGGCCAGGTGATCAACGTCGACGGCGGCATGGTCAACGCCTAAGGTAGCCGCTGGCGGCCCGGCGACGCGCCGTGACGGCAGCGTCTCTCGGGCAGGCGTCGCCCTGCCGCGGCGAGCGGCGGCGAGACGCTTGGTTCCGGCGTACGGCGGGCGATCGCCTGCAGGCGTGATGCGGCCGGACCGCACCATTCCCCCGGCCTGTGGCTCGCGGGGCTATTCCCATTGACAAGCCGGGCTTCTCTCGGATTGTGTCTGCATGCCCTGCGGTAGAAGAACCGCAGCGTCGACCGAGACGGAGCGTCGATGCGACTTGCTGCCCTGCTGGCCCTCGCCTTGTGGCTCGCCGGCTGCGCCGTGCGCCAGGAGGGCCCGAACGGCATCACGATCGAGCACGATGCCTACCAGCCGGAGCTCGCCGCCGCCGAGGCCGAGGAGCACTGCGCCCAGTACGGCAAGAAGGCGGTGCTGGTCGGCACCTCGCAGCCGGCGCCGTCGCCCTCGCTGCTGTACCTCGAGTCGAGCATCAGCATCTACGACTGCGTGCCCAGGTGATCGGCACCGTGGCCCGCAACAGCCCGGGATACCACGCATGAGCCGCCGTTCGATCCTGCTCGCCTGCGCCGCGGCCGCTGTGCTGCCGCTACGGCCCGCTGCCGCCGGCATGCTCGGCGACGTGCCGGATGCGATCGTCTGCGACATCGAAAAGGGGAAGCTCGTGGTCTACGCCGCGCGGCGCCTGGAGGACGGCAGCACGCTGTACGAGGCCCTGGAGCGCGAGTTCATGGCCGTCATCACGATCGATCCGCAGGGCGTTCTGCATTGGGCGAACCGGCCGGGCTGCGACGGCAAGAGCGTCGGGCAGCTGCGCGAGGAAGGCAAAGCCTTCGACTTCTCCGGCTGACGCCTGGGCGCGGGGGGCGGCAAGCAGCGATGGACGCCCGCCTGATCCTGTCCGCCTGCTTGATCGCGGCGAGCATCGCGCTGGCCGCGTGCAGCAGCGCGATCACGCCGCAGCCGGTCGCCGGGCCGCCGCCGCCCTACGACTACAACATCGTCGATCCGTACGCGGCGACGGTCGTCGGCACGCCGCCGGGGCTCGCCGCCAAATTGCCGCCGGCGGACCAGATCAACCGGGAAGAGCTGTCGCTGACGGTCTTCCCGGACCGCGAGATTCCCGAGATCTTCTGGTACGCCGACGAGCTGCAGTTCTCCCTGGTCTATCAGGACGGGCCGGCGCCCCTGATCTTCCTGGTGCCGGGCACCGGCGCCGGTCCCGATTCGATCAAGAGCGCCTATCTCGAGAGAGCGTTGTTCCAGGGCGGTTATCACGTCATCTCCCTGCCGTCGCCGGCCGCCCCGCAGTTCATCGTCACCGCCTCGAGCACGGGCATCGCCGGTCGCGCCGAGGAGGACGCCCGCGATCTCTATCGAGTGATGAAGCAGGCTTACGAGCTGGTGAAGGACCGCATCCAGGTCGAGAGCTTCAACCTGCTCGGGTACAGCCTGGGATCCTGGAATGCCGCTTTCGTCGCCCGGCTGGACGCGCAGGAGCGGGCGTTCGACTTCGACAGGGTCCTGCTTGTCAATCCGCCGGTCAGCCTCTACAGCTCCGCCCAGATCCTGGACAACCTCCTGGACGACAATATTCCCGGCGGCAGCGACAACATCGGCGTGTTCATCCGGCAGCTGATCGATCAGCTCGCCGGATTCTATAAACAGACGGATCAGATCAACTTTACCAGCGACTATCTGCTGTACAATCTCTATACGAAACTGGAGCCCTCGGACGAGGAGCTGGCGGCGCTGATCGGCGTGGCTTTCCGATTCACCTCCGCCAATCTCGTGTTTACGTCGGACGTCATGACCAATTCCGGTCTGATCGTGCCGAAGAACCTGGTATTGGGTCCGGCAAGCTCCCTGACGGATTATTTCGAGGTCAGCATCAGGACGAACTTCATCGATTACTTCGATGATCTCTACTATCCCTACTTCAAGGCAAGGGATCCGACCCTGACCCGGGAGGAGATGATCGAGCAGGCGAGCCTGGAGAGCATCCACGATTATCTTGCGACCGCCGACAATGTCGGGCTGATGACCAATGAGGACGACATCATCCTGGCGCCGGGCCAGATCGAGTATCTGCGACAGCTGTTCGGACCGCGAGCCCAGATCTGGCCCACCGGCGGCCATATGGGCAATCTCGGGACCCGCGCCGTGACCGCCTATGTCGTCGACTACTTCAGGCGCTGAGGCGCGGGCGATGGCGCGCGGCCGCAAGCTCGCCCTGCTGCTCCTGCTGACGCTCGCGGTCGCGGGTTGCGGCTCGACGGCCCGGGGCCCGGTCGAGCCGCCGAAGATGACCCTGGCCGACGTCGCGCCGCCGGATGCCGCCTATCCGCTGCTGGTGTGGGACCCGCTCGAGCCGATCAACCGGACGATCTATACGTTCAACGCCGGCTTCGACCGCTACGTCCTGCTGCCGGCGGTGCGCGGCTACGTCAAGGTGACGCCGCCGTTCGTGCGCGATCGGGTCTCCGATTTCTTCATCAACATCAACGAGTTCCGCAACTTCACGAACTCGGTGCTGCAGCTCAATGGCGAGGGCGCGGGCCGCGCCGCGCTGCGCTTCGTCATCAACGTGATGTTCGGCTTCGGCGGCCTCTACGACATCGCGGGCGCCAAGGGCATTCCGCCGCTGCCGACCGACTTTGGCGAGACGCTTGGCTATTGGGGCGCGGGGCCTGGGCCCTTCCTCGTGATCCCGGTGTTCGGGCCGTCGAACGTGCGCGACGGCACCGGGCTCGCCGCCGATGCGCTGGCTTTCTACTATGCGCTGCCAGCCGAGGTGACCAGCTCAATCGCCTACTACGCCCTCGCCTACGGCCTGCGGCCGATCGATCTGCGGTATCGCACGGCGTTCCGCTATTACGGCACCGGCTCGCCGTTCGAGTACGACCTGGTGCGGTTCCTCTACACCGAGAAGCGCAAGCTCGACATCGAGAAGGCCCAGCAGAAGTGAATCCGGCCGGACGCCGCGTGAGAAGCGTCCGGCGACTTGCCGCGGCGCCGCTGAAGGCCGATATA
>DASUGG010000169.1:0-6378 GCA_036274135.1 Geminicoccaceae bacterium | reverse complement strand
CAGGCCGATCTCGAGGCGCAGCGCGAGCAGCTCGAGGCGCGGCTCGCCGAGGCGACCGCCGCGAAGGAGGCGCTGGACGGAGAGCTGGCCCAGGCGCGTCAGGCGGCCGAGACGGAGGCGAGGAGCCGACGCAAGCTCGAGCGCGAGCACAGCTCGGCGCTGGTCAAGCTCGAGGCGCGCGAGCGCGACCTGACGCGCCTCGCGACCGAGCGTGAGCCGGGCCAGGGCGAGATCGCATCGCTCCCGGCCGCCGAGCGTGCCCCGAAAAGCCCAGGCGAGGCGCCGGTTTCGGGTTCGTTCGTGCGCCACAAGTGACGCGGCCGACAAGCGCGCGGTAAGATCGCGGCATGACCGCGCGCGAGGTGTTCGACTACGTGATCGTCGGCGCCGGCTCGGCCGGCTGCGTGCTGGCCGACCGGCTGACGCGTGACGGCGACGCACGCGTCTGCGTGCTCGAGGCGGGGCCTGTCGACCATGCCTGGGCCTGGCAGCTGCACATGCCGGCGGCGCTGGCCTATCCGCTCGCCGACGACTGCTACAATTGGTTCTATCACAGCGAGCCCGAGCCGCACATGGACGGCCGGCGCATGTACTGCCCGCGCGGCCGCGTGCTCGGCGGCTCGTCGTCGATCAACGGCATGGCCTATGTCCGCGGCCATGCGCGCGACTACGACCGCTGGGCGCAGGCCGGCCTCGCCGGCTGGGGCTATGCCGACGTGCTGCCCTACTTCAAGCGCGCCGAGACGCGCGAGGCGGGCGCCGACGCCTATCGCGGCGGCGACGGGCCGCTCCGCGTCGCGACCGGCGCCTGCGCCAATCCCCTCTACCGCGCCTTCATCGAAGCAGGCGTCCAGGCCGGCTACCCGTTCACCGCCGACATGAACGGCTTCCAGCAGGAAGGCTTCGGCGCGATGGACATGACCACGCACGCGGGCCGGCGCTGGAGCGCTGCCAGCGCCTATCTGCGCCCGGCGATGCGACGCTCGAACCTCAGCGTGCGCACGCGCGCGCTCTCGCTGCGCATCCGCTTCGACGGCAGCCGCGCGACCGGCGTCGACTACGCCCACGGCGGCGGCATCCGCCACGTGATCGCCGAGCGCGAGGTCATCCTCTGCGGCGGCGCGATCAACTCGCCGCAACTGCTGATGCGGTCGGGCATCGGCGATGCCGACGCGCTGGGCCGGCTCGATATTCCAGTGGTCACGCACCTGCCGGGCGTCGGCCAGAATCTTCAGGACCACGTCGAGATCTACGTCCAGCACGCCTGCAGCCAGCCGATCTCGCTCTACAGCGCGCAAAAGCCCTGGAACAAGCTGCGGATCGGTCTGGAATGGATCCTGCTCAAGCGCGGCCTGGGCGCGACCAGCCACTTCGAGGCGGGCGGCTTCATCCGCTCGCGCGCCGGCGTCGAGCACCCGGACCTGCAGTACCACTTCCTGCCGATCGCAATGAACTACGACGGCACCAACCCGCAGGACACGCACGGCTTCCAGGCGCATGTCGGGCCGATGCGGCCCACCTCGGCGGGGCGCGTCGCGCTGGCCTCGGGCGATCCGCAAAAGCCGCCCTCGATCCTGTTCAACTACATGGCCACGGAGGGCGACCGCGAGGAGATGCGCGCCGCCGTCCGGCTGACCCGCGAGGTCTTCGCGCAGAAGGCGTTCGACCCCTATCGCGGGGCGGAGCTGGCGCCCGGCCCCGGCGTGCAGAGCGATGCCGAGATCGACGCGTTCGTGCGCGCCAGGGGCGAGAGCGCGTACCACCCCTGCGGCACCTGCAAGATGGGCGCCGAGAGCGACCCCATGGCGGTGGTCGACGCGGAGGCGCGGGTGCGCGGCGTCGAGCGCCTGCGGGTGGTGGATGCCTCGATCATGCCGAGCATCGTGTCCGGCAACCTCAACGCCCCGACCATCATGCTGGCCGAGAAGGCGGCGGACATGATCCGGGGCCTGCCGTCGCTGCCGCGGCAGGATGTGCCGGTCTACGTCGCCCCCGACTGGGAGAGGCGCCAGCGTTGACGGCGCACGCGGGCACCGCGTCGCCTGCCGCGATCCCTACCCCAGGTTGCAGATCCAGCGCACGCGGAGGCCGCTAGGAGCCGCCCGCTTCCGCCTTGGCGCGCCGCGGCAGCTCCAGGCTGCCGTCCCGCCTGAAGGCCACGCTTTGCGGCGCGACGCCGTCGAGCGCGGCCTCGCCGACCAGGCGGTAGGCGAGCTGCTGCTCGCCGGAAATGTCCATCATCGCGGCGACCAGGCCGGCGCTGGCCGTGCGCATCAGCACCGGCACGACGACCTCGCCCCGCGCCGGCAGCGCGATTCCGCGCCGCAGCCGGCCCTCGCCGAGGCGCTGCCTGTCGGCCTCGAGCGCGAACTGCAGGTGCGCGACCCTGAGCTCGAAGGGGTTCGGATTGCCGAGCCGCAGGTCGACCCAGAGCTGCTGCTCGAGCCGGCCCGTCCGGCCGAGCGTCAGGCCGGCAAGGCTCACCTCCGGCGGCGCGACCAGCGGCGACGTCGCGCAGGCGGCCACACCAAGGCTCAGCGCAAGGCACAAGGCTCGTCGCAGGCGCGCCATCTCACCTCCGCAGCGAGGCGCAAGGTCAGTCCCAGCCGTGCGCCTGGAAGAATCCGGCACGGCTCAGAACATCGCGTGAATAATTGCGACCGGACGTGTAAAAATCGATATCGAGGCCCTGCTGGATCGCGTGCAGCACATTGCCGGTGCCGCAGTTGTAGGCCGCCAGCGCGCCGCGCAGCAGCCCGCGGCCGTGCAGCACGCTGCGACGGCGCAGGAGCGCCCTCGCCTCGCCGAGGATGCGGCAGCCCTCGCGGACGTTGGCGGCGGCGTCCCGCCAGTCACCCTGGCGCGCGAAGGCATGCGCGTCGTAGTCGAGGCGCAGCAGCCCGCGGCCGAAGCCCTGCCCGTCGGGCGGCAGCGGCGCGGCGCGCCACGGCCGGACGAACGGCCGCGGCGCCAGATCGAGCGTGCCCGCGGGGCCGCGCGGGTTCAACGCCAGGCCCCAGCGCGACTGCCGCGAGCCGAGCCCCGCGAGCACCGCCGGCAGCAATCCCGCCTCGGCCGCCGCCGTCTCGATCAGGGCGCCGTAGCGCGCCGCGGCAATCAACTCCTCCGACAGCTCGGGATCGTCGAGCCGGTACGACGTCGCGAGATCATCGCTGGAGGCTGGAAACCGGGCGTCGAGCAGCGCCGACCAGGTCTCGAGGTCGACCACGCCGTCGGCGCGCAGGCCCCGGGACAGCTGCAGGTCCCGCACCGCCTGCTCGGTGCCGGGACCGAACAGCCCGTCGACGACGATGTCGCGGTCGGTCCGCCGCAGCCTTGCCTGCAGCTCCCGGACCTCGTCGCGGAGCTGGGGCGAAGTGTCGGCAAAGCCATCGTACAGGCGCAGCACCGGGACGGCCATGGTCGTTCCTGAGTTCTGGCGAAGAGGTTTATTTTCCTACCACCGTCCGTCGATTCCGTCAAGCGAAACGCACGGCGCCGCACCGCAGCGCTGCCCTCGCGGCTCAGATCTGCTAAGCAGGCGCTCCGCAAACCCTGGAGGCGTTCGATGAACCAGCCCCTCTGGCAGCCGTCGAGCGAGCGCGTGGCAGCGGCCAACATGACCGCCTTCGCGCAGGCGGTCGCGGCCAGGCATGGACAGGAGCTGCGCGACTACGCCAGGCTGCGTGCCTGGTCGGTGGCGCGGCCGGCCGACTTCTGGCCGGAGCTGTGGCGCTTCGCCGGGGTGCGCGCCAGCCGACCGTGGGACCGGGTGCTGGACGACGGCGAGCGCATGCCCGGCGCCCGCTGGTTCGAAGGCGCACGGCTCAATTTCGCCGAGAACCTGCTGCGCCACCGCGACGACCGGCTCGCCATGATCGCCTGGAGCGAGGGCGGCGGGCGGCGCACGCTGACCTATGCCGAGCTGTACGACGTGGTGGCGGAGCTGGCCGCCGCCCTGCGCGCCGACGGCGTCGGTCCCGGCGACCGGGTCGCGGCGGTGATGCCGCACATCCCCGAGACGATCGTCGCGATGCTGGCCGCAACGGCGCTCGGCGCCATCTGGTCGTCCTGCTCGCCCGACTTCGGCGTCCAGGGGGTGCTCGACCGCTTCGGCCAGATCGCTCCCAAGGTGCTGATCACGGTCGACGGCTACCGCTACAACGGCAAGCCGATCGACGTGCGCCCGAAGCTCGCCGAGATCGCCGCCCGGCTGCCGGGCCTGCGGCGGATCGTCATGGTGCCCTTCCTCGACGCCGCGGCCGACGCCGGGCCGCTGTCGGGCGCCGTGCTCGAGCGGGACTATCGCAGGACCGGCGTCGCGCTCGCGTTCGCGCAGCTGCCCTTCGACCACCCCGTCTACATCCTCTACTCGTCCGGCACGACCGGCGTTCCCAAGGCGATCGTGCACGGCGCGGGCGGCACCCTGCTGCAGCATCTCAAGGAGCTGATCCTGCACACCGACCTCAAGCGCGAGGACCGGATCTTCTACTTCACGACCTGCGGCTGGATGATGTGGAACTGGCTGGTCAGCGCGCTCGCGGTCGGCGCCACCCTGGTGCTGTTCGACGGCGCGCCCTTCCATCCCGACGGCAACCGCCTGTTCGCGCTCGCCGCCGCGGAGCGCATCAGCATCTTCGGCACCAGCGCCAAGTACATCGACGCGGTCAAGAAGGCGGGGCTCGAGCCCGGCCGCAGCCACGATCTGTCGGCGCTGCGCGCGATCCTGTCGACCGGCTCGCCGCTCGTGCCGGAAAGCTTCGACTTCGTCTATCGCAGCATCAAGAGCGACGTGCATCTCGCCTCGATCTCCGGCGGCACCGACATCGTGTCGTGCTTCGTGCTCGGCAATCCGGCAGCACCGGTCTGGCGCGGCGAGATCCAGACCCGCGGCCTCGGCCTCGCGGTCGAGGTGTGGAGCGACGACGGCCGGCCGCTCGTCGGCGAGCCCGGCGAGCTGGTGTGTGTGCGGCCGTTCCCCTCGATGCCCGTGGGCTTCTGGAACGACCCCGACGGCAGCCGCTATCGCGCCGCCTATTTCGAGCGCTTCCCCGGCGTCTGGACGCACGGCGACCGCATCATGCTGACCGAGCACGACGGCCTGATCATCTACGGCCGCTCCGATGCGGTGCTGAACCCCGGGGGCGTGCGCATCGGCACCGCCGAGATCTACCGCCAGGTCGAGCAGATCCCGGAGGTGCTGGAAGCGCTCGCCGTGGCGCAGGAGTGGCAGGACGACGTGCGCATCGTGCTGTTCGTCCGCCTGTCCCCTGGCGCCACCCTCGACGAGGCGCTGGCCCAGCGGATTCGGCGGCAGATCCGGGAGAACTGCACGCCGCGCCACGTCCCGGCCAGGATCGTCGCGGTCGCCGACATCCCGCGCACCATGAACGGCAAAATCGCCGAACTCGCCGTGCGCGAGCAGATCCACGGCCGGCCAATCAGGAACGTCGACGCGCTGGCGAACCCGGAAGCGCTCGCGCTGTACCGCGACCTGCCCGAGCTGCGCAGCTGAGCGGAGTGCGCGCACGCCGGACGCCCGATGCTCATGCGCCGGCCAATCGCCCGTACCGTCTGGCTCGCTTTGCCGGCGACCGTGGCGCTGGCCGGCCTGGTCGTGCTCGACCATCTGGCGCTCGTCCCCGCGCTGGTCGCCTGGCTGCTGGTGCTCGCGCTGAGCGGCGGGCTCGCCTGGGTGCGCGAGCGCCGGCTGCGGGCGACCCAGCGCTACCTGGGAGCGCTCGCCGAAGGACGGCAGCCGGAGCCGCTGCCCGAGTTCGGTCGGCTCGGCGACGACGAGCTCGCCACGGCGCTGCATCGCCTCGACCGGGCCCTGGCCGAGCGGCAGGCACGGCAGCTCGAGACCGACGAGCTCGTCTCGACCCTGCTGGACGCCCTGCCCGATCCCCTGCTCCTGGTCGCCCGCGGGCGGATCGTGGTCAACGTCAACCGGGCCGCGATCGCACTGTTCGGCGGCGATCCCAGCGAGCGGCCGCTCGAGGCGCAGCTGCGCGACCCGGGCCTGCTCGCCGCGGTCGACCATGCGCAGGCGGGCCGCGGCAACACCGAGCTGGCGCTGCAGCTGCTCGGGCCGCCGCGGCGCACGTTCGGCGTCCAGGTCATGCCGGTCCGGCTGCGCGGCCAGCCGGCGGCGCTGATCGCGCTGCGCGAGCTGACCGAGCAGCTGATGATCGAGCAGATGCGCTCGGACTTCGTCGCCAATGCCAGCCACGAGCTGCGCACGCCGCTCGCCGTCTTGATGGGCTGCATCGAGACCATGTCGGGGCCGGCGCGCGACGACGAGGAGGCGCGCGAGCGCTTCCTCAAGATCATGGCGGGTGAAGCCTCGCGCATGACCCGGCTCGTCGACGACCTCCT
>DASUGG010000168.1:0-12686 GCA_036274135.1 Geminicoccaceae bacterium | reverse complement strand
CATCGATCTCGGCGAACTCCCGGGCAAGCGCGGTGTACGCTTCGCCCGATGCCGTGGCCATCTCCCGCGCGAGCTCGCCGTGCCGCCGCAGGATGCCGTCCAGCTTCACTTCCAGATTGGCCATGTGATCGCTGCTCATGGTCCTCGCGACAATCCCCAACCATCTTCCGGCACGCGGCGAAGAGGTAGCACAGATGCCCCGCGCTTCTCCATGCCGGCCTGACGCCCGGCAGCCGTCCGGTCAGGGCTCCGCCCTGAGCCGCGGGTCGGGCCCCGGATCGCCGCCCGCCACCACGATCGCCAGGCGGCCGAGATAATGCGTCCATCCGTCGGTATGCGGCCCGACCGCCGGCTCCGGCAGGCCGCTGTGCACGAACGTCAGCAGCGTGCCGCGTTCCTTGGGCGCCAGATCGATCTCGACCTTCGACGAGCCGGGCGGCACGCCCATGGCGCCGCCCTCCCAGCCGAAGCTGTAGACGATGCGGGAGTTGGGCGTGACCTCCTCGAACTCGCCGCGCGCGACGTTGCGGCCGTTGACGTTGACGAGATAGACGCCGCCCGGCCGCGCATCGAGCTGGCTCTGCGTGCCCATCCAGCGGGTCAGCCTGTCGGGGTCGGTCAGGAAGGCGAACACCGTCGCGGGGTCCGCCTCGATGAATAACTCCCGTCGTATGGTTCCGGCATCGCTCTGCGTCATTGGTGCGTTCCCCCTCGGCCTGCGCCGGCCTCTACCATATCTGGGTGCCTTGCCGCAGCAGGGCCAGCCCGCCTGGGGCCATGGCCGCTGGCTGCCCGCCCGCTATGATGGTGCCGCATCTCGGAAAGGCGATGGCTCTGCCGCCAAGAACCCTTAGCACCTGGCTGCAGCGCGAGGCGAGCCGGTCCGCCGACCCCGGCGCCCTGCTGGAGGCCCTCTGCGAGCGGCTGCTCGCGGCGGGCGTGCCGCTGCGCCAGGCGGCGCTGACGATCAGGGCGCTGCACCCGCTGGTCGCGGGTTCCACCTTTGCCTGGCAGCGAGGCCGGGCGGATGCGCTGGAGATGCCGCGCTTTCACGGCATGACACGCGGCCCGCAGATCTCCGATGCCGGCGACGGAAAGCTTGCCCTTACGGTCGCGTTCAGCGACGGCGCCCATCACACGCTGGCGCTCGCGAGCGATCGGCCGGACGGCTTCGATCAGGCGCAGCGCGCACTGCTGCGCCGCACCGCCCGCCTGCTGGCGATGCCGCTCGAGATCGTAGTTACGCGCCAGACCGCAAAGACTCTGCTCGAGACCTATCTCGGCCGCCGCAGCGGCGCGCGCGTGCTGGCCGGCGCGGTGCAGCGCGGCGACGGCGATACCATCCACGCGGTGCTCTGGTACTCCGACCTTCGCGGCTTCACCGCACTCTCGGAAAGCCTGCCGCGCGATCGGGTGATCGCCCTGCTGAACGCCCATTTCGAGCGCCTTGCGGCACCGATCAAGGCGTTCGGCGGCGAGGTGCTGAAGTTCATGGGCGACGGCCTGCTGGCGATCTTTCCGACCGGGCGGGATGGGGCAGCCCGAGCGTGCGATCGGGCGCTCAAGGCCGCGCGCGGCGCGCGCGCCGGCATGGCGGCGCTGAACGGCGAGCGCAAGGCCGCGGGCGAGAGCCCGCTCGACTTCGGCTTGGCACTGCATCTCGGCGACGTCATGCACGGCAATATCGGCGCGCCCGACCGGCTCGACTTCACGGTGATCGGCCCGGCCGTCAACTTCGTCAGCCGCCTCGAGGCGTTGTGCAAGGAGCTGGAGCGGCCGGTGCTCGTCTCGGCCGCCTTCGCAGAAGCCGCCAGCGAGGAACTCGATCCGATCGGCAGTTACCCTCTGCCCGGGATCGCGGAGCGGGCAGAGATCTTCACCCTGGCCGAGCTGGGAGGCCCGGGTGGGGGCTAAAGGCCAGCAGCCTGGCCCAGCCGCGCGGCGAGCGCGGACCGTGCCACGGTCTCCTGCTCGCCACGATCGAGATCGCGCAGCACGACCTGACCGGCGGCCAGCTCGTCCTCGCCGAGCAGCACGGCAAAGCGCGCCTGCTGCCGCGCGGCGCGCTTGAGGCGCTGGCCGACCTTGCCGTGGAAGCCGAAGTCCACAGAATGGCCGGCGCGGCGCAGCTCCTCGGCGAGCTGCAGCGCTGGCAGTTCGAGGCCGTCGCCGATCGGCACGACCGCGACCGGCCGCGGCGGCGCTGGAGTCGCGGCGAGCAGCATCGCCAAGCGCTCGACGCCGGCCGCCCAGCCGATGCCGGGCGTATCCGGCCCGCCCATCGCCGCGACCAGCCCGTCATAGCGACCACCCGCGATCACTGCCCCCTGCGCGCCGAGCCGGTCGGTCGTGAACTCGAACGCGGTGTGCGTGTAGTAGTCCAGACCGCGCACCAGCATCGGGTTGATCACATAGGCGATGCCGAGCGCGTCCAGCCCCGCCCGCACCCCGGCGAAGAACGCCCGCGACGATTCGTTCAGGCTCGCATCGAGGGTCGGCGCGCCTTTCAGGATCTCGCGGTCGCCGGCATCTTTGCTGTCGAGGATGCGCAGCGGGTTGCGCTCGAGGCGGACCTGGCTGTCGGGCGACAGCCGGTCGCGATAGGCCGAGAGGTAGCTGACCAGGCGCTCGCGATAGACGCGCCGGCTCTCGGGGTCGCCCAGCGTGTTCAGCTCGAGCCGCACGTGCTCGGCGAGGCCGAGGGCGCGCAGGATCTGCGCCCCCAGCGCGATCACCTCGACATCCGCCAGCGGCTCCGGCGCGCCGATCACCTCGATGTCGATCTGGTGGAACTGGCGCAGCCGCCCCTTCTGCGGCCGCTCGTAGCGGAACATCGGGCCGCTGCAGAACAGCTTGATCGGCAGATTCTGGCCGAGCGACCCCGAGATGAAGGCGCGCGCCACGCCGGCGGTATACTCGGGACGCAGGGTCACCGTCTCGCCGCCGCGGTCGGTGAAGGTGTACATCTCCTTGGTGACCACGTCCGAGGTCTCGCCGAGCGTGCGGGCGAACACCTCGGTGAGCTCGAAGATCGGCGTCGCGATCTCGACATAACCGTAGCGGGCCGCGACCTCGCGCCCGGTTTCGACCACCTTGCGATGGCGCAGCGCATCCTCGCCGACGATGTCGTGAGTGCCGCGGACGGGACGAAGCGTGCTCATGCTCGGGCTACAGCCGGGTTGAGACGGTGGTTGAAGACGCGGAGCGGCTCTTATCGGGCGCGCAAGGAGATGCCTATTGTGGGTCGGATCGAGGCTCCCTGGCGCCAGGAGCTGGTTTGCCGCGCAGCAGACCCTTGACGCTCACATGCTCGTCGATCTCCTCCCATTCGATGGCATCACCGCAGGGCATGATCCGCCAGCCGGCAGGTTGCTCCGGCGTGGCCTTGTAAAGCCGGGGCAGCCACCAGAGCGGCGCGGCGATCCGGCGCCCGTCCTTGAGGCTGACGATCAGCTCCGTCTGGCTGCAGTCGACCGTATCGACCTGCAGAGCCTCATCCTCAAGCTCCAAAATGCTCATACCACGCCCTCAGCAACTCTTTCCCTGCGATCCTCGATCGTCCGCTGCACCCGGTGCAGCTCATGATCCGCAAAGCCCCTCGCCTTGGCAAGTTGGCAGTCTGACAGCCAGAGCCTCGCTTCGCCGCTGCCCTTGCGCACGTGAACATGGGGCGGCTCGCCTCGTCCAGGCTGAAGAACAGGAACTTGTAGCCCCGCCACCTCAGGACCGTAGGCCTCCGGGATTCAGCGAGGGCGATGACGACCGACTTATGCGCTCTTCTTCGCGCCTGTGCCGAAGCGGCGCTCGATGTAATCGGTGACGATCGCCTCGAACTCCTGCGCGATGCGCTCGCCGCGCAGGGTCATCGCCTTCTGGCCGTCGATGAACACCGGCGCCGCAGGGGTCTCGCCGGTGCCCGGCAGGCTGATGCCGATGTCGGCATGCTTGCTCTCGCCGGGGCCGTTGACGATGCAGCCCATGACCGCGACGTTCAGCTCCTCGACGCCCGGATAGCGCTGCTTCCAGACCGGCATCTGGGTGCGCAGGAAATCCTGGATCTGGTCGGCGAGTTCCTGGAACACCGTGCTGGTCGTGCGGCCGCAGCCGGGGCAGGCGGTGACCTGCGGCGCGAAGGAGCGCAGCCCCAGGCTCTGCAGCAGCTCCTGGCAGACCACGACCTCCTGGATGCGCGCCTCGCCCGGGCGCGGCGTCAGCGAGGCGCGGATGGTATCGCCGATGCCCTCCTGCAGCAGCACGGCCAGCGCCGCCGTGGTCGCCACGATCCCCTTGGCGCCGATGCCGGCCTCCGTCAGGCCCAGATGCAGGGCGTAGCGCGACCGTCGCGCCAGCTCGCGGTAGACCACGATCAGGTCCTGCACCCGGCTCACCTTGGCCGAGATCACGATCCGGTCGGCCGGCAGGCCGATCTCCTCCGCCTTGCGAGCATTCGCGAGCGCCGAGACCACTAGCGCCTCGCGCAGCACTTCGTCAGCCGATCTGGGCGCGGCCAGCCTGGCGTTGTCGTCCATCATCCTGGCGGACAGATCGGCATCGAGGCTGCCCCAGTTGACGCCGATCCGGACCGGCTTGTCGTGCTCGAGCGCCGCCTCGATCATCGTCTCGAACTGCTGATCGCGCTTCTTGCCGAAGCCGACATTGCCGGGGTTGATGCGCAGCTTGGCGAGCGCCCTGGCGCATTCGGGGTAGCGCGTCAGGAACATATGGCCGTGGTAGTGGAAATCGCCGACCAGGGGCACGTCGTAGCCGCGCACGAACAGACGATCGCGGATCCGCGGCACGGCTTTGGCGGCATCGTCGTTGTTGACCGTGATGCGCACGATCTCCGAGCCGGCATCGGCCAGCTCGATCACCTGCCGCACGGTCGCCTCGACGTCTGCGGTGTCGGTGTTGGTCATCGACTGGACCACGACCGGAGCGCCGCCGCCGATCACGACCGGCCCGACGCGGACCGCGTGCGTGTCGTGACGCCTGATCTCGCTCAGCGCGACCATGCCTGCTCTACTCCTTGCTGCGCGCCTCTGCCGTCGCGACGGCACGCGCATCATAGGCGGTTTCGTCGCGGATGCCAGCTCAGCGGCGGCCGGCCGCTCCGGCGGCGGGCTCGGGCGCCAGCCGGCGCAACAACGCCTGCGGCTGCAGCGGGACGCCGCGCACGACGCCGGCGTCGGGGCCGAGCGGCGGCAGCGCCGTGCCGTCGACGATCACCTCGATCCCGCCGGCATTGCCGGTCCACAGCACGAGGTCGGGCCGGTCGGGGACCACGAACGCATCGCCCGGCTGCAGCGTCTTGACCCACAGATAGTCGTTGTTGGTGCTCGAGACATGCACCCAGGCGCTGCTGCGGGCGCGCAGGATCACGCGGCCATCGGCACCGCCGGCGCGATAGATGGTCGGCGCCGTGCCCTGGGCGGCCGGCTGGCGCGCCGCAAGGATGGCGCCCGCACGGTCCACCGTGCTCTGCTCCCCCGTGGACACGTCCGGCTCGGCGAGCGACAGCTCGGGATCGCCGAACGCCGGCTCGACCGCCGCCGGCGCTGCGGGGGCGGGCGCAGCGCCCGCGCCCGGCGCCGGCAGCGTAAGCCCGGACGCCGCGGCCTGCTCCTGCACGGCGGGTGTCGGCACGGCGGCGGCAGCGGCCGGTGGCGCCGTGGGCGGTGCCGCAGCGGCTGCCGCTTCGACGGCCGGCGAGGGGGGCCGGCCCTGCCTCTCGGAGCGCTCGGCGACGCCCGCCTCGGGGGTCGGCGCGATCGCGGGCGTAATGGCGGGTCCCGCCTCCGCGCCCGGCTCGTCCATGCCGGCGACCTGCGGCGGCACCGCCTCTGGCGGAGGCTCGGCCTGCCGCAGATCCTCAGGCACCTCGCTCACGAGGTCTACCTCGGCCTCGCTGCGCTCGTCGACATAGGTCCAGCCGGCGTAGATCCCCGCCAGCGCGGCGAGCGAGATCACCACGATCGGCAGCCGCGGCAGGCGGCTTTCCGAGAGCGGCGTACGTCCGTGCAGATGCGCGCTGCGAGGCAGATCCGGGACGCTCGAACGAATCCGAGCGATCAGATCGTCGCCGTCGAAACCGAGATAGCCGGCGTAACTGCGCAGGAAACCGAGCGCGTAGGCCCTGCCCGGGATGACCGAGAGCTCGCCCTGCTCCAGCCCGTACAGATAGGCCGGCCGGATGCGGAGATTCTCGGCGATGTCCTCGAGCCGCTCGCCGCGCGCGATGCGCACCTCGCGGAGCTGCGCCCCGACCTCACGCATCAGGGCGTCGGTGTGATCGCGTTCCTCGGACTGCGTGCGCTGCGAACCCGTCATGCTCTGGCCGTCCACGTCGGTTCGGCTGAACGGCCCGCCTTGATCAACTATAGGTATAAGTAGATCACGCTGCCGCCCATCTTCAGATATGCAGCTGGACGCCGTGATCAAGCGCGTAGTGGCGCAGCCGATCGCGAACGCTGTGATCGGGCAGGTCGTACAGATGCTCAAGGTAACGGGAGAGGTCGCCGCAGCGCAGCGAGCGGATCATCGCCTTGACCGGGCCGACGTCGGCCGCCACGACCGACAGCTGGCGCACCCCCAGCCCGAGCAGGACCATCGCCTCGAGCGGCCGCGACGCCATCTCGCCGCAGATCGACAGGGTGACGCCGGCGCGGCGGCAGCGCTCGACCAACTCGCGCAGGAAGCTCAGCACCGGCGGCGAGAGCACGTCGTAGCGATCGATCAGCGCGGGATTGGCACGGTCGCACGCGAACATGAACTGCATCAGATCGTTGCTGCCGATCGACAGGAAGTCGACCCGCGGCAACAGCGCCGGCAGATGCCAGTACAGGGAGGGCACCTCGAGCATGGTGCCGACCCGAAGGGGCGACGGCAGCTCCTGGCGGTGCGCCCGTGCTCGCTCGAGTTCCATGTCGAGCAGCCGCTTGGCCGCCTCGAACTCGGCCACCTCGGCGACCATCGGGAACATCACGTCGAGCCGGCGACCCTGGGCGCTGCGGACCAGGGCGCGCAGCTGGGTGCGCAGGATCGCCGGCCGGTCCAGCACCATGCGCATCGCCCGCCAGCCCATCGCCGGGTTGTGCTCGTTGGGAAAGGTCCAGTAGGGCAGATGCTTGTCGCTGCCGACGTCGAGGGTGCGAAACACCAGCGGCCTGTCGCCGACCAGCTGATGCGCCCGGGTGTACAGCTCGGTCTGGGCCTGCACGTCGGGCAGCTGGTCGCGCACCATGAAGGCCAGCTCGGTGCGATACAGGCCGATGCCGTCGGCGCCGGTGGTCTCGAGCGCCGCGAGGTCGATCAGGAAGGCGGCGTTCAGGTACAGGGCGACGCGGATGCCGTCGAGCGTGACCGCCGGCTGTTCACGCAGCGTCGCGTAGGCGCGGCGGCGCGCCTCGTCGGCCTCGATCGAGCGGGCGAAGGCCAGCTCGACGTCCTCGCCGGCGCGCAGGAAGATCTGACCGTGCTCGCCGTCCAGCGCGATCCGGTCGCCCGGCTCGATCTGCGCGAGCGCGCCGGACACCCGGCCGACCATCGGGATGTCGAGGGCCTTGGCGACGATCGTGACGTGCGAGGTCAGCGAGCCTTCCTCGAGGATCACGCCGCGCAGGCGCGTGCGATCGTACTCCAGCAGCTCGGCGGGGCTGAGCGAGCGCGCGACCAGGATGAACTCGCTCGGCAGCATGGCGGGATCGGCGAGCATGCTGCGTCCGGTGAGGTGCACCAGCAGCCGGTCGGCCAGCGCGTCGAGGTCGGAGAGGCGCTCCTTGAGATAGGGATCGGCGACGTGCGCCATGCGCAGCCGCGTCTCCTCCTGGACCCGGCGCACCGCGGCCTCGGCGGTGAGGCCGGTACGGATCGCCTCACGCATGTTGCGCCGCCAGCCGGCGTCGTGGGCGAACATGCGGTAGGCCTCGAGGACCTCGCGATGCTCGCCGTCGGCGATCTCCGGCAGCAGCAGCAGGCGGTCGACGGAGGCGCGCAGGCCGGCGATCGCCGCCTCGAGGCGGGCCGCCTCCTCGTCCGGGTCCTCGGCGACCAGGCGGGTCACCTCGATGCGGATCTGGTGCAGAACGGCCTGACCGAGCGCGACACCCCCGACCAGACGCAGGCCCTCGAGCCGCCCGGGTCCGGCGACCACGCCGCGATCGGCGGGGAACCGCGCGTCGTCGATCAGGCCGCCGGACGCCACCATCTCGGCGAAGACCGTGGCGATGATCTGGAGCGCCTCGACCTCCTCGTCGGAGTAGTGGCGGCGCGCCCGGTTCTGCACCACCAGCACGCCGGTGACGCGGCCGCCGTGGACGATCGGCACGCCCAGGAACGAGTGATACGCCTCCTCGCCGGTCTCGGGGCGGTAGGCGAAGTCGGGATGGCTCTGCGCGTCGGTGAGGTTGATCACAGCGCCCTGGGCGGCGATGCGGCCGACGAGCCCCTCGCCCACCCGCAGCCGGGTCTGGTGCACGGCGCTCGGCCGCAGGCCCTCGGTCGCGAACAGCTCAAGATAGTCGCCGCCGCGCAGCACATAGGCGGAGCACACCTCGGCCACGATGTCGGCGGCGATCATGCCGACCATGCGGTCGAGGCGCTCCTGCGGGCTGATCGGCGCCGCCATCAGCTGCACTAGGCGACGCAGCAGACGCCGCGCCGCGCTGAGCTCGCCGCTGCGGCGCTCTCCCGGCGCCGGCGGGATGCCTCCCCAGGCGGTGGTCAGCTGGGTCATGCCACCTCCCCGACGGGCAAGGCGTGCGCGCCGTCGCGCGCCAGCGCAGCCGCGGTCTGCTCGACCAGCTCGGCGACGATCTCCGCGGTCGGCTGAATGCGCCGCACGAGCCCCACGCTCTGGCCTGCCATCAGGGAGCCGTGCTCGACGTCGCCATCGATCACCGCGCGGCGCAGCGCGCCCGCCCAGAAATGCTCGATCGCGAGCGAGGCCTCCTCGTAGCTCAGCTCGCCACGCCGATAGCGACCGATGACCTCGACCTGGGTCTCGGCGAACAGTTTGGTCGCCTGGTTCGCCAGCGCCCGCACCGGGATCACCTTGAACGCCGGATCGATCTGCGCCGAGGGCACGGCATCGCGCGCGCTCGCCTGGATGAAGGCCTGCTTGAAGTTCGGGTGGGCGATCGACTCGCTGGCGCAGACGAAGCGCGTCCCGAGCTGGCAGCCGGCCGCGCCCATGCGCAGATAGGCCGCGATCGCCTCGCCATGGCCGATGCCGCCGGCGACGAACACGGGGACTTCGTGCACCTCCGGCAGAATCTCCTGCGCCAGCACGCTCGTCGCCACCGGACCGATGTGGCCGCCCGCCTCCATGCCCTCGATGATCAGGCCGTCCGCGCCGCTGCGGATCAGCTTCCTGGCCACGCCCAAGCTCGGCGCAAAGCACAGCAGCCTGGCGCCGCCGTCCTTGACCTGGGTCATGGCGGCGCGTGGCGGCAGACCGCCGGCCAGGACGACATGGCCGACGCCGTGCGCCAGGCACACGTCGACCAGCTCGACGAGCTTCGGGTGCATCACGATCAGATTGACCCCGAACGACCGGTCGGTTAGCGCCCGGGTCGCTGCGATCTCGCTCGCCAGCTGGTCCGGCGACATCGCGCCGCAGGCGATCACCCCGAAGCCGCCGGCGTTCGAGATCGCCGCCACGAGGTTGCGCTCGGACACCCAGGTCATCGCGCCGCCAAGCAACGCGACGCGGCAGCCGAGCAACGCGGTGCCGGCCCGCCAGAGCCGCCCCAGGCGCTCGTGACCGATGGCCGAACGGGGCTCAGGCGCCATCGAGGCCGTAGGCGGTGTGCAGGGCGCGCAGCGCGAGCTCGGTATAGGCTTCGTCGATCAGGATGCTGATCTTGATCTCCGAAGTTGAGATCGCCTCGATGTTGATGTTCCGCTCGGCCAGGGTGCGGAACATGGTGTGGGCGATGCCGGCATGCGACCGCATGCCGACGCCGATCACCGAGACCTTGACGACCTCGCCGTCGGCGTCGATGCGGCGACAGCCGAGCCCGGCGCGCACCTTCTCGAGCGTGCTCACGGCGGAAACCATGTCGCCGCGCCGCACGGTGAACGTCAGATCGGTCGTCTTGCCGTCGCTCGAGACGCTCTGCACGATCATGTCGACATTGATGCCGGCCTCGGCGAGCGGACCGAAGATGGTGGCCGCGATGCCGGGCCTGTCGTCGACGCCGACCAGGGTGATCTTGGCCTCGTCCCGGCTGTAGGCGATGCCGCTAACGATCTGCTGCTCCACGATCTCGCTCTCATCCACCACCAGGGTGCCCGGCTGGTCGGTGAAGCTGGACAGCACCTGCAGCCTGACCTGCTGCTGCATCGCCAGCGCCACCGAGCGGGTCTCGAGGACCTTGGCGCCCAGCGAGGCCATCTCGAGCATCTCCTCGTAGGTGATGCGCTCCAGCTTGCGCGCCTTGGCGACGATTCTCGGGTCGGTGGTATATACCCCCTCGACATCGGTAAAGATATCACAGCGATGCGCGCCGAGCGCGGCGGCCAGCGCCACCGCCGAGAGATCCGAGCCGCCGCGGCCGAGCGTGGTCACGCGGCCCTCCGGCGAGATGCCCTGGAAGCCGGGCACGACGACCACCTCGCCGCGATCGAGGCAGGCGCGCAGCTGATCGGTGCCGAGGGAGCGGATGCGGGCGCGGCCGTGCGTCGCGTCGGTGCGCAGCGGCGCCTGCCAGCCGAGGATCGAGCGCGCCGGCACGCCGCGCGCCTGCAGCGCCAGCGCGAGCAGGCCGGCGGTCACCTGCTCGCCGGAAGCCACCACGGTGTCGTACTCGGCGCGATCGTGCTCGCTGCCGCCGATCTGGCGGACCCAGTCGACCAGCTGGTCGGTGGTCCCGGCCATGGCGGAGACCACGACCGCGACCTGCTCGCCGTCGGCCAGCGCGCGCTGCACCCGCTGCGCCACGGCACGCAGGCGATCGAGATCGGCCACGGAGGTGCCCCCGAACTTCTGCACCACAAGCGTCATTGCGCTGACCTCCCGCCGCACGTGACGACCGCCACGCCAACGGAATCAACCTCCCGGTTGCAGCGTTTTTTCGGATGGCCTCTACATACGAGGCGGCGTCATGCGAGGCAAGCCTCGCCGCGCCGCCTCTCGAAGGAAAGGACCGCGCATGGCCGAACAGCGCATGCCCGGCTCGGCCGACCGTCGCGAGCTGCAGCGCTTCGCCGAGCTGGCGGGCGACTGGTGGGATGAAACCGGCCCCATGGCGCCGCTGCACAAGCTCAATCCGGTGCGCCTGGCCTATATCCGCGACCGGCTGTGCGACCATCTCGGGCGCGACCCGAAGGCGCCAGCCTGCCTCGCCGGCCTCGCGGCCCTGGACGTCGGCTGCGGCGGCGGCCTGCTCTGCGAGCCGCTCGCCAGGCTCGGCGCCACGGTCACCGGGGTCGACCTCGTGCCCGCCAATCTAGAGGCGGCGCGCGAGCATGCGCGGGCCGCAGGGCTCGCGCCGTCGTACCGGGAGGTCGCGGCGGAGGAGCTCGCGGCGGCTGGGGAGAGTTTCGATCTGGTGTGCGCGATGGAGGTGGTCGAGCACGTCGCCGATGCGCCGGGCTTTCTCTCGACCTGCGCGACACTGGTGCGGCCGGGCGGCGCCTTGGTCCTGGCAACTCTGAACCGGACCCTCAGATCGTTTGCCTTAGGTATTGTCGCAGCGGAATATATCCTCGGCTGGTTGCCACGCGGCACGCATCGGTGGAGCCGTTTTCTGCGCCCCTCCGAAGCCGCCAGGCCGCTGCGCCAGCAGCAGCTGCGGATCGCGCATCTCACCGGCGTCGTCTACGACCCGCTGCGCGATCGCTTCCGTCTGGATCCGGACCCGGCGGTCAACTACATACTCTTCGCGGTGCGCGACGGACCGCTCAGCCGTCATGGGGCGGCAGCCAGGGAATCTGGCCGACCTTGATACCCTCCTCGATCAACTCCTTGGCCTCGGCGCGGGTCGCCTCGCCGTAGATGCCGCGCTTCTCGGCCTCGCCGTAGTGCATCTTGCGGGCTTCCTCGGGAAACTGCCTCCCGACGTGGTCGAAATTGGTCTCGATGTGCTGCTGCACCGCCCGCCACTTCTTCAGGATCTTGGCCGCGCGTTCCTCGTCGACCTTCGGGCCCGATGCGACGGCCGGCGCCATCAGCGCCTTGCTGATCTCGGTGCTGCCGCAGATCGCGCAGCTGATCTCGCCGGCCTCCGCCTGCGAATCATAGGTCGCGCCATCTCGAAACCACGCCTCGAAGTCGTGGCCATTGGCGCAGCGGAGGTCGAACAGAATCATCGCAGTCCTATCCGAGAGACTGAGATACACCTAGGCACGCACGCCGCCCGACGCAAGGGCGCGGCGCCGGCGTTGCAACTTTCGCGCGAATAAATGCATCTACGACACAGCGTCCCGAGCTACATTGCGGGGCGCGCCCTCAGCCCGCCACGAGAAGCGCGTCGAGTTCGCCGCTCGCCGCGAGCGCCGCCAGCTCGTCCGAGCCGCCGATGCCCCGGCCGTTGATGAAGATCTGCGGTACCGTGGTGCGCCCGCCGGCTCTTTCCGTCATCTCGGCGCGCCGCCCGGGATGCATCAGCACGTCGATCTCAGTGAAGGCCAGCCCCTTGTCGTTCAGCAGCCGCTTGGCGCGCCAGCAGTAGGGACAGAACGGCGAC
>DASUGG010000167.1:0-12181 GCA_036274135.1 Geminicoccaceae bacterium | reverse complement strand
GCGGGCTGTTCCGATCCGCCACGATCCGCGCCAGCCGGTCACGGTCCGCAGCGCTCACCTCGATGCTGATCCCCTCGCGCATGCCGCAGCATGCCACGCTTCCCGCAATATGGGAATCCTATGATTGCGTCAGACCACTAGCGCAAGATTACGAGTCGCTCGTGGGCGCCAAGGGCTTCCTGTCGAGGCGGATGAGGAGAGGAAGGGCGTACAAAGAGACTCGGGATCAGGGGAGGTTCGTGTCGGCCCTGGATCTCTCGAGACTGAGAAGGGTCTCGAAGAGCTTTCGGCACCTTGAGTCGACGTTGCTATGGCTGGTAGGCGATCACGACGAGGTTCTGCGACCCTCCCAGGCGGGGTGAGGGGGACGCCGCGCGAGGGGGAAATGGTGTCAGGGGAAAAGGTCCTTTCATCGGGCAACGGGTGGCTGCTCTTTGGTCGCTGCCGGGGTCATGGTTCTTTCCGGGCTCGAGTGCGCCAGCATGAGGGGCGCGAGGCGCCGGATCGATGTGTCAGACGGTGTCATGGCCCTCTTCCGCGACCTCGGGAGCTCGCGTCCCCGGCAGGAACGCGTGGTCGCTCAGACACTCATGCCGCCGCCCACTCGGAAATCCTCCGCATGTGACCACAGCTGGTGCAGCAGCACCGCGAGCCTGCGGGCGACCGCGGCCGGGGCCTTCTTCATGCCGATCGCTCGGCCAAGGCGCGACCCCAGCCGCGTAGCGCACAGGCGCGCGGCAGACGGGTCAGCAGCACGGGCGCCGCGTCGTAAAGGTAGCCGCGAGGAGCGCGTCACCCTGCTTGGAGATCCGCCCCGAGCGGTCAGACCGTTCCACCGCGCAGGGTGGAAAGTATTCCTGTTACATGCTATGCTGGTCCGCCCGCCAAGCCGCGGGCGACACTTACCGGAAAGGTCCGATGATGACCGGCAACTCGCCGCGCGCGCGATCTGCGACCTCCGCCTGGAGCCCGGCCGAGCTTGGCCGCCGCGCTGCGAGCCGAAAAAGAATGGCGAAACGAAGCCAATCACATCGGACCGTTTCAATGGCTTAGCTCTTGCGGATGGTGCGCATCTGCGCCGCGCCTTGCCGCCCGCCCCGCCCCCCGCCCCCGTTGGGGGTGTCGCGGGCACGGATTCCCACGGTCGCACCGACCACCCGAACGGAAGGTTAACGCTCCATGGTTAACGCTTCGTTGCCAACCGCCCGAGACCGGGACCGCCGCGTGGATCGATCCCGGTGCGCGCGACCGACGAGGCCGAAATCCCGAACAAACTCAAGCGCCGCGGACCTGGCGGATCGCAGATCATGATGCAGGAGGCGAACTGGAAGGTGCAGAGGATGGCCGTCGTCCCGCCGCACGCAGCGCCCATGCCGCCGCAGGCACGCGAGCGAACACCGAAGGAACCCGGGCGCCGCAGAAATCCGGGCGAAACAGCGATGCCGGCGCGCGGGACGCAGCTGCAGAGGGCCCCTATCGCGGCGGTCCGGATTTTGCTGAGATGCCGGGGCCAGGATCGGAGGGAGGGCAGATGAGCGTGCATCTTCGCATCGGCGCGGTCGCCCTGGCGATCGGCCTCATGACGCTGGCCGGCACGGCGCAGGCCCTCGATGAGGTGACCTTCGGCACGAACTGGAAGGCCCAGGCCGAGCATGGCGGCTTCTACCAGGCGGTGGCGGACGGCACCTACGAGAAATACGGCCTCGAGGTGACCATCCGGCCGGGCGGGCCGCAGGTCAACCACAGCCAGCTGCTCGCCGCCGGCAAGATCGACTTCAACATGGGCGGCGGCCTGTTCGGCGCCTTCAACTATGTCCAGAACGACATCCCGATGGTGGTCGTGGCGGCGACCTTCCAGAAGGATCCGCAGATCCTGATGGCGCACCCCGGGCAGGGCTTCGAGACCCTGGCCGACCTCAAGGGCCACCCGATCCTGATCTCGCAGGACGCCCGCACCGGCTACTGGGAGTGGCTCAAGCGCGCCTTTGGCTTCACCGACGACCAGATCCGGCCCTACACCTTCAACCCCGCGCCGTTCCTCGCCGACGAGACCGCGATCCAGCAGGGCTACGTGACCTCCGAGCCGTTCGCGATCGAGCGCGAGGGCGGCTTCACGCCGAAAGTCTTCCTGCTGGCCGACTTCGGCTACAGCCCCTACTCGACCACGATCGAGACCTCCTGGCGCCTGGTCGAGGATAATCCCGATCTCGTGCAGCGCTTCGTCGACGCCTCGATCGAGGGCTGGTACAACTACCTGTACGGCGATGCGAGCGCTGCCAACGCGCTGATCAAGAACGACAATCCGGACATGACGGATGAGCAGATCGCCTACTCGATCGAGAAGATGAAGGCGTACGGCATCGTCGATTCGGGCGATGCGCTGGAGCTCGGGATCGGCGCGATGACCGACGAGCGCTGGCGCGGCTTCTTCGCGTTCGCCGCCGAGGCGGGCCTCTATCCCAAGGATCTCGACGTGTCGCGCGCCTACACCACGCAGTTCGTCAACCGGAAGGTCGGCATGGAGCTGAAGAAGTAGCCGGCCTGCGCGGCCCCTGTCCGGCCGCCTATTCGGGATCGTGGCAGACGGCCTCGATGTTGTGGCCGTGGGGATCGAGCACGAAGGCGCCGTAGTAGCTCGGGTGGTACTCCGGGCGCAGGCCGGGCGGCCCGTTGTCCCTGGCGCCGGCCTCGAGCGCGGCATCGTGGAAGGCGCGCACGGCGGCGCGGTCGCGCGCCCGGAAGGCCACGTGCAGGCGCGGCGCCGTGGCCGCGCCCTGGCCGATCCAGAAGTCGGGCTTGCCGCCGACGCCGAAGCCGGCCCACGGCCCGACCTCGGTGACCTCCATGACCAGCGCGTAGGCGAGAGGGGCCAGCGCCGCCGCGTAGAACGCCTTGCCCCGCTCGTAGTCGGCGACGGTCAGTCCGATGTGGTCGATCATGCGCGCCCTCCTGCGCAGGTCGTGTGAGGCCAGGCCGCGCCGGCCGTCCGCTCGGCGGCCGGGCGGCCGACGGTCAATGCCGGCTCGACGCCCGGTCGCCGGCGCGAAACAGCATCCTGCCGCCGCCCGCCAGCGTCAGCTCCAGCTCCTCGCCGGTCAGCGTATAGGACTGCGTTCGCGACAGCGCGTGCAGATAGGTCCGCTGCCGTGCCGCCGCGTCGCCGGCGCACAGCTCCGGCGCGGTCTCCGGCGCCGAGATGGTGAGCTTCTGGCCGTCGGCCGCGAGGGCGGCGAGATAGCGGTCGCAGCCGGCGAAGCCATCCACCCAGCCGCCGCCAAGGTGGAAGCTGGCCGTGATGCCGCTTTCCGGCCAGCTGCGCTCCGCCGCGCTGCCGCTGATGCTCTGCAGGCGCCATGCGCTGCCGACCAGCGGGTCTGCGGCGGACGAGAGTTCGGCCGGCTGCCGGCTCGCCACCCGCACCAGCCTGAGGCGCGGCACCACCGCGAACTCTTGGTTCACCGGCGGCTCCTCGACCACGACCTCGTAGGTGTAGCCCGGCTCGAAGGCGAAGCCGTCGATCTCGTCGAAGCGCATCAGCCAAGTGTCGCCGTCCGGCTCCGAGACACGCAGGCAGGTGCCGGGCGGATCGCCGGAGCAGGCGACCGGGGCCGGCGCGACGATCAGCTCGCGCTCGACGGGCGCGCCGCTGCTGCAGCCCTGCAGCGCGAGGCCGAGGGCGAGAACCAGGATCACCATCCACATCAGCACGCATCCTCGCATGGCAGCAGCCCGTCGCGGCCGCATCGGCCTACTCTAGAAAACCGGCGGCGGCGATGCCAGCCGCCCGCTTGACCACGGGCCGCCGGGCGATCCATGGTCGGCTCCGGTTCGATCCGGCAAGGTGGGAAACGCGATCGTGCAGCCCTGGCATGGGGAATCGCACCGGTGACGGACACGCTCGCAGCGTCGGACGCGGCCTTGGCGGCGCGCGCCGGGACGCCGCTGGTGCGCATGCAGAAGGTCGACAAGATCTACCCGAACGGCGTGCAGGCGCTGCGCCGCTTCGACCTCGCCGTCGGCGAGCACGAGTTCGTGAGCCTGCTGGGGCCGTCCGGCTGCGGCAAGAGCACGGCGCTGCGCCTGATCGCCGGGCTCGGGCCGGTGAGCGCCGGACGCATCGTCTGGCACGAGGCCGGACGTGCCGCGCGGCCGCGCGACGACATCGGCTTCGTGTTCCAGGAGCCGACCCTGATGCCCTGGGCGACGGTGTGGAACAACGTCTGGCTGCCGCTGCGCCTGGAGGGCGTCGGCAAGGCGGCGGCTGCGCCGCGCGTCGCCGCGGCGCTCGCGATGGTCGGGCTGAACGGCACCGAGCGGGCCTATCCGCGCGAGCTCTCCGGCGGCATGAAGATGCGCGTCTCGATCGCGCGCGCCCTGGTGACCGAGCCGCGCGTGCTGCTGATGGACGAGCCGTTCGCGGCGCTCGACGAGATCACCCGCTTCCGGCTCAACGACGATCTTTTGCGGCTGTGGCAGGCGCACAGCTGGACCGTGCTGTTCGTCACCCACAGCGTCTACGAATCGGTCTATCTCTCGAACCGCATCGTGGTCATGGCGGCGAGCCCCGGTCCCGCCGTCGGCGAGATCCGGATCGACGTCCCCTATCCCCGCGGCGAGACGTTCCGCACCTCACAGCCCTACAACGAATACTGCCGCGCCGTCTCGGCCCGGCTGCACGATGCGATGGGTGGATGACGATGGCGAGCACCGGGCTTGGCGAGCGCGCGACGGCGCCGCCCGACGCCGGGCGGCCGCGCCCGAGCCGCGCCGAGCGGGTCGAGCGCATCGCCCGCATCGCAGCACCGCTCGCGATCGGTTGCCTGGCGCTGGCGCTCTGGCAGGCGGTCGTCTCGATCTACGCGATCCCGCACTACATCCTGCCGGGCCCTGGCCTCGTGCTCCGCAGCCTGATCGACGACTGGGGCACGCTCTTCCCCTCGCTTCTGGTCACCCTGCAGATCACCTTCATGGCGCTCGGCGTCGCCACGATCGGCGGCGTCGCGCTCGCCATCCTGTTCACGACCTCGCGGTGGATCGAGCTCAGCCTCTTCCCGTTCGCGGTGATCCTGCAGGTGACGCCGATCATCTCGATCGCGCCGCTGATCCTGATCTATGTCGACAACGTCTATCTGGCGCTGCTGATCTGCGCCTGGATCGTCGCCTTCTTCCCGATCCTCTCGAACACCACGCTGGGCCTGAACAGCGCCGACCACAACCTGATCGACCTGTTCCAGCTCTATGGCGCGAGCCGCTGGCAGATGCTCTGGCACCTGCGTCTGCCCTCGGCGATGCCGTATTTTCTCGGCGGGCTCAGGATAGCCGGCGGCCTGTCGCTGATCGGCGCGATCGTCGCCGAGTTCGCGGCGGGCACCGCCGGCACCGGCTCCGGCCTCGCCTACCGCATCCTCGAGGCGGGCTACCGCCTCAACATCCCGCGCATGTTCGCTGCCGTGATCCTGATCTCGCTCACCGGCATCATCATCTTCCTCGCCTTCAGCCTGCTCTCGCACCTCGTGCTGCGCCGCTGGCACGAGAGCGCCGTGCGCCGCGAGCGCTGACGTCCGCGGGGGCGCTACCACAAGCCCGGGATCAGCCGGAAGCGGACGCGCCGCGCATAGTCTCGGTATCCCGCCAGCTCCGCCTGCAACGTCTGGTCCTCCCACCTCGTCCGAAAGACCAGCAGGGATGCGCAAAGGCCGGCGGGAACCAGGGCCCACAGCGAGCCGAGCGACAGCGCGGCGCCGGCGCACAGCAGGCAGGCGCCGACATAGCCGGGATGGCGGACGACGGCATACGGCCCGGTATCGACGACCCTGTGGCCACGATCGGTCTGAATGCGGACGCCGGGCTCGAAGAACCTGTTGACCGCCTGCGCCCAAGCGGTGATCCCGATTCCCGCGAGCAGCAGGGCATCGCCGAGGACACTGGCCCAGACCGGCAGAGGATGCCAGCGGAACCGCGCGTCCAGCGCGGCCACGGGCAGGATCGCGACCACCGCCGGAAGCAGCAGGCAGAGCAGGATGATGTCCCAGCGCTTGGTTCCTGGATGGACGCGGCGCCGGGCGGCGTAGATCTCGGGATTGACCCGCCAGAGCCACAGGGCAGCCACTGTCATCCCCACAAAGAAGATCAGGAGAAACTGCCAGCCCTTCCACCAGGCGAGCGTCCCGGCAGGCACGAACAGCAGCAGCGCGGACGAGAGCACGGCGGCCAGCAGGTAGGCCGCAATTCGCCATGGACGCATAGGTCGAGGGTGCAGCATCCGTTTGTCCGACTCCGGTTGCGAGGACCTACGCGGTCGGTCCGCTCCATGCCCGACGGTCGGCGATCGAAGGCATCTTTGCTGCCGACTGTCGGGTGCCGCCGTCGGCCGAGCGGGCGGGGTCAGCTGCGCGCTGCATGCGCGACGCGCCTCGTGCGTCGGCGGCACGTACCCAGGACCGCCTCGAGCGTGATCGGCCGGAAGTCCCAGACGTCCACCCCGACGTCGAGCTGCCGCGGCAGCCGGCTCAGCCGGCCGTGCGAATGGCCGTGCAGGTCGATCGCGCCGCGCGCCATCCCGTTCCAGGAACGGAACGGGTAGTGGCAGAGCACGAGCCGCACGCCCTCCAGCTCCAGCTCGAGGTAGTAGTGCACGCTCGCAAAGCCGCTCAGCGCCATCGTCTCGGGGCCGTCGTTGTTGCCGGCGACCAGATGGACCTTGCCGTGCAGGGCCGCGAGCAGCCGGGCCATCTCGGCCGCGGGCCGGCGCACGGCGAAGTCGCCCAGATGCCAGACCTCGTCGGCAGGCCCGACCGTCTCGTTCCAGCGCGCGATCATCGCCTCGTCCATGGCGCGGACCGAGGGGAACGGGCGGCGGAAAAGGCCGAGCGCCCCACCATGGCCGAAATGCGTATCTGCCGTGAAGAAGACCGCCATCAGCGCAGCACCACCCAGGCCGGCGCGTGGTCGCTGGCTTCCGGCCGGCCCCGCACGTCGCGGTCGACCCCCGCGCCGGCCAGCCGCCTGGCGAGCGCAGGGCTGAGCAGGAGGTGGTCGAGCCGCAGCCCGGCGTCGCGCTGCCAGCGGTTCCGCTTGTAGTCCCAGAAGGTGTACATCGGCTCGGCGGGATGCCGGCTGCGGATCGCATCCGTCCAGCCCTGCGCCAGCAGGCGCTGGAAGGCGGCCCGGCTCTCCGGCTGCAGCAGCGCGTCGTCGTCCCAGGACCTGGTCGGGTAGATGTCCCGATCGGTGGGGACGACGTTGTAGTCGCCGGCCAGGACGGCCGGCACGTCGGCCTCCCGTAGCTCGGCGGCGTGCGCGATGAGGCGGTCGAACCAGGCGAGCTTGTAGTCGAACTTCGGCCCGGGCTGCGGATTGCCGTTCGGCAAATAGAGGCAGGCGATCAGCATCCCGTTCACGGCGGCCTCGATGTAACGGCTCTGCGTGTCCGCGGGATCGCCCGGCAGGTCGTCCCGCACCAGGATCGGCGTGCGGCCGCGCGCCAGGATCGCGACTCCGTTCCAGGTGCGCTGGCCGCGCCACACCGCCTCGTAGCCGGCGTCGCGGATCGCCGCCTGCGGAAAGCTCGCGTCGGCCGCCTTCAGCTCCTGCAGGCAGACGACGTCCGGGAGCGCGTCGCGCAGCCATGCGAGCAGGTTCGGCAGCCGGCGGACGACGTTGTTGATGTTGAAGGTCGCGATCTTCATCGGCGGTTTGCCTTCCCTCCTGCACCCGGCACGGCACGGGCCGACATCACCGGCGTCACCGCGAGCTTTGCAGGCACGATAGCCTGCTCTACGCTGAATTCCTCGACCATCGTACGGAAGCTGGATGACGACGCGTGCGGCTCCCGCGATCATGTGCGGCCTTGTCCTGCTGGCGGCGGCAGCGGCAGCCGCTGCGGGGCTCGCCGGAAGCGAGTGGCGTCCGATCCGAATCGGCGTCGCGGCCGTGGCGGACGATGCGCAGATCATCGTCCAGTTCCGCAGCGACGGGCGGCTCGCGGGCCACGCCGCCTGCAACCGCTTCACGGGCAGCTATGCGCTCGCGGGCAACAGCATCGAGATCGCCCCTGTGGCCGCGACCCGGATGGTCTGCCCCGAGCCGGTGATGCAGCAGGAGCGGCTCTTCCTCGAGGTGCTCGAGCGGGCGCGGGGTTTCGCCCGCAACCGCACCGACCTTACGCTTATCGGCTCGCAGGGCGACGTGACCGCGTTCTTCGTCCAGACGGATTGGGACTAGTGCCAAGGCGCGGTTGCGCCGACCGCCAGCCTTGACCCGACGAAGGGTTGATCCGGTGCCGCGGGACGGCGGACTTCACATCACCAATGCGCGCGTGCGCCGCTGCCTCGTCGACGCCGCCCTGCCGGGCGACGGCGAGCAGGTGCCGGTCGACATCAGGGTCGCGGACGGCAGCATCGCCGCCCTGCGGCCGGCGGGCGAGCTCAAGCCGCCGCCCGGCGCCCAGGTCATCGACCAGGACGGCGGCGAGGCTTGGCCCGGCTTCGTGGACATCCACACCCATCTCGACAAGGGGCACACCTGGCCGCGCGCCGAGAATCCCGACGGCAGCTTCGGCGGCGCCATGGCGGCGGCGGATGCCGACAAGCGCGCCAACTGGTCGGAGGACGACGTGCACGCGCGCTTCGCCTTCGGGCTGCGCTGCGCCTTCGCGCACGGCACGGTCGCGATCCGCACCCATCTCGAGAGCCAGCCGCCCTGGCGCGAGATCTGCTGGCGCGTGTTCCAGAGGCTGCGACGGGAATGGGAGGGACGCATCGATCTGCAGGCGGTGGGCCTGATCCCGATCGAGGATTTTTCGCAGCCTTTCGGCGAGACCTTCGCCGATCATGTCGCCGAGCAACGCGGCGTGCTCGGCGCGTTCCTCTACATGCATCCCGATCTCGACCGCCTGCTCGAGCGGATGCTGGCGCTCGCGAGCGAGCGCGGGCTCGACCTTGATCTGCATGTCGACGAGAGCGGCGATGCGGGTGCCGTCGCGCTGCATCGCCTCGCCGCGATGGCGCTGGCGCGCAGCTTCGCGGGCCGGGTGATGTGCGGCCACTGCTGCTCGCTCGCGGTGCAGGAGCCGGCGCAAGCCCTGCGCACGCTGGACCTGGTGCGCGAGACCGGCATCGCCGTGGTCGGCCTGCCGATGTGCAACCTCTATTTGCAGGACCGGGCGCCGGGCCGCACGCCGCGCTGGCGTGGCGTCACGTTGCTGCACGAGATGGCGGCGCGCGGCATCCCGGTCGCGCTCGCGAGCGACAACTGTCGCGATCCGTTCCACGCCTTCGGCGATCACGACATGCTGGAGGTGTTCCGCGACGCGGTGCGCATCGGCCATCTCGACCGGCCGCTCGGCGACTGGCCGCGGGCGGTCACGCGCACGCCGGCCGCGCTCATGGGGCTGCCGGATGCCGGCGTGATCCGCGTTGGCGGGCCCGCCGATCTCGTGCTGTTCCGTGCCCGATCGGCGACGGAGTTGCTGTCGCGGCCGCAGTCGGATCGAATTGTGCTGCGCGGTGGCTGTCAAATCGATACAACCCCGCCTGACTATCGTGAGCTGGACGACGCGCTTTGCCGGGGGCGCGCGGTGATCGATGGGTCGATCGAGCCTTGATCGATGGTGTTGACGCCCGGCGAGGAGATGTCATGCGACGCACGTTGATCCTGCTGCCCGGACTGGTCCTCCTTCTGGCGGCCTGCCAACAAGACAGCGCTGGCTACGACGACGCCATGGCCCAATGCGAGGCCGCCGCGACCGAGGCCATGGAGGCCGCGGATCCGCAACCCGACCAGCGCGCCACGTGGCGTGAACAGCACGTGCGTGAGTGCATGGAAGGCAAGGGCTTCAGCGGATAGTCGAGCCACATCTATCGGGAGGGAGGACATGTGCGTGCCCGGCTGCCTCGAGGCGATCGCCGCGGGGCAGCCGGCGTGGCCTCCTGGCGCCGGCTGATCGCTCGGCGGGCGCGCCAGCGCGACGGCCGGCGACCCGATGCGGTTTCGAGCGGGTAGTCGATCTGACCCGTGCCATGGGTCAGGACTTCCCGAGCTTCGATCCGGGCCTGAGCCCGGTGACCGAGACCGTCGCGACGCTCGCCCGCGACGGCTACAATATGCGCCGCTGGTCCCTGGTCGAGCACAGCGGTACGCATCTCGATGCGCCGATCCACTACGCGGACGACGGCGCCTCGGCGGACCGGCTGGACATCGAGGATCTCGTGGTGCCTCTGGTGGTGATCGACATCGCGGGCAAGGCGCAGGACGATCCGGACGCCCTGCTGACGCCGGACGACCTTCTGGCCTTCGAGGCGGCGCGTGGGCCGATCCCGCCGCATGCCTGCGTCGCGCTGTGCAGCGGCTGGGAGCGCTTCGTCGACGGCGCGCGGTTCCGCAACGCCGACCCGCAGGGGGTGATGCACTTCCCGGGGTTTCATCCCGAGGCCGCCGGCCTGCTGATCGAGCGTGGCGCCGCGGGCCTCGCGGTCGATACGCTCTCGCTCGATCGCGGCATGTCGCGCGACTTTCCGGTCCATTGCGCCTGGCCGCCGACCGGGCGCTGGGGCCTGGAGGCGGTCGCCAATCTCGCGACGCTGCCGCCTGTGGGCGCCACGATCGTGGTCGGCGGCCCGAAGATCAAGGGCGTGACCGGCGGCCCCGCACGCGTGCTCGCCCTGGTCTGACCATGGCGATCAGCCGCTGGACCCGGACGCGCTTGCAGATCGTCGCGGTGGTCGCTGTGGTCGGCGGCGTTGCGGGCATGGGACTCTCCTGGCTGGTCAATCGCGTCGAGGGCCACGCCTACGATTTCGCGGAGTTCGAGAACGGCCTGCGCAACGGCCTGATCGTCGCAGCGCTGCTGGCGGCCACCGATCTGTTCTATGTGCAGGCGCCGCGCGGCGCCTGGTTGCGACGGCTGGGCTTCGGCCGCACCGTCCTCATCCGGGCTGCGTTGTTCACGGCGATCATCGTCGTGAGCTTCGCTTTCAATCGACTCCTGTTTGGGCTCCTGTACGGCTTCGAGCGCTCCGGGCTCGACTATTTCGGCCTGCCGCTGCTGCGCGATACCGTGCTGGCCTTCGCGATCTTCCTCGCGGTTTCCGAGTTCCTGCAGATGCGCCGGGTGATCGGCGGCCGCATCCTCAACGCCCTGCTGCTCGGGCGCTATCATCCGCCGATCCGCGAGGAGCGGGTCTTCCTGCTGATCGACATCAAGGGCTCGACCGCGCTCGCCGAGCGGCTGGGCGACGAGCGGGCGCACGGCTTCATCACCTCGGTGTTCTTCGACATCGACCAGCCGATCCTCGAGCACGACGGCGAGATCTACGTCTATCTGGGGGACGGCCTGATCGCCTCGTGGCCGCTCGCTCGCGGCGCCGGCGGCGCGCGCTGCGTGCGCTGCTACCTGGCGATCCGCGACACGCTCGCCGGACGCGCCGCCTACTATCGGCAACGCTACGGCACGGCGCCCGAGGTTCGCGCCGTGCTGCACGCCGGGCCGATCGTCGCCGGCGAGTGCGGCGACGCCAAGCTCTCGATCGTCTATCTCGGCGACACCCTGAACACCGCCGCACGGCTCGAGGAGCAGGCGAAGGCGCTCGACCGGCAGTGCCTGATCAGCGCCGATCTGCTGCGCCGGCTCGAGCTTCCGGCGAGCCTCGTGGCCGAGCCCCTGGGACCGATCGCGCTGCGCGGCCGGCAGCAGCCGGTCGACACCTACGCCCTCGAACCGGCCGATACGCCGACCGACGAGGCAGCACGGGCATGCCGGCGCCAGGCGGCTAACGCATGACGGCCGTCGCCTCGGCGCGCATGGCGGATCGTCGGCGGGACGGCGGCTCGGGCGCATCGAGATAGGCAGCCAGCGCCTGGGCGCGCGGCACGCAACGGTTGGTCAGGCCACCGACGGCGGCGATCCTGGCGCAGGCCTGGTCGAGCCAGCGGTCCCAGGCCTGCCAGTCGGCGAGCGTGACCGCGCGACCATCGAGGCTGCGCAGGAAGCGGCCGGCGTCGGTGCGCAGCGCGCCGCCATAGACCTCGAGAATCGCCGCCTTGCGGATCCCGCGCAGGCCGTCGAGCACGAGGTCGACGACGTCGGTGCCGCCGCTCGCGACCGCCGCGGCGAGATGGCGCAGGCCGTCCAGCCCGCGCACCTGCGTCGGCCGCTCGACGTCGAGCGCGACCTGCAGCACGT
>DASUGG010000166.1:0-4003 GCA_036274135.1 Geminicoccaceae bacterium | reverse complement strand
GATCGGACTGCTTATTGGCCTCGCAGTCGTACGGTGGCTCGAGGATCCAGGCGCTCCACTCAACGCAGGGGCGATCGCGCTCGTGCTGTTGATCGCCACTTCGGCATCCATGCTTCTTGCTCGACTCATAGCGTCGGTGTGGCGTCGCTGCGCTTCGCGGAGCTAGCCGCCCACGATCTGCGGGATGATGTGGACTTCGCTGTCGGGCGGGATCGGCTCGAGCCAGGCGTCCTGAAAAATCTCGCCGTCGATCGCGATCGCGACGCCGTCCGCAAGATGCGGCTCGAGGTCGGGGTAGCGCTCCCCAAGGGCGCGCAGCAGCTGGCGGATGTTGGCCGCGTCGAGCTCGAGCTCGCGCTCGCCGCCGGTGTACTGCGTCAGCCCTCGGGTGAGAACGACCTTGGCCATCAGCCCCTGCCGTTGCCGGCGCCGTTCGCCTCGTCGAGCGCCTTCAGCACCTTGGGCGGCGACATCGGCAGCTCGGTGAAGCGGATGCCGGTGGCGGCCGCGACCGCGTTGGCGATCGCCGCCATCGGCGGCACGATCGGCGTCTCGCCGACGCCGCGCACGCCGTAGGGATGGCGCGGGTTCGGCACCTCGACGATCACCGTGTCGATCATCGGCACGTCCGAGGCCACCGGCATGCGGTAGTCGAGGAAGCCCGCGTTCTGCAGCCGGCCGTCGGGACCGTAGATGTACTCCTCGTTCAGCGCCCAGCCGATGCCCTGCACGGCGCCGCCCTGGTACTGCCCCTCGACATAGCTCGGGTGCACGGCCCGGCCGGCGTCCTGGATCACCGTGTAGCGCAGCACCGTCACGCGCCCGGTCTCCTTGTCGACCTCGACGTCCGCAAGGTGGGTGGCGAAGCTCGGCGCCGCCCCCTGCGCGTTCAGATGGGCGTGGCCCGCGATCGGCCCGCCGGTCTTGCCGGCCATCCTGGCGATGTCGGCGAGCGAGAGCGGCTCGAACTCGCCGGCATTGGAGCCCGCCGGCACGGCGCGGCCGTCCTCCCACTTCACCGCGTCCTCGGGGATTTCCCAGATCCTGGCGGCGCGCGCGCAGACCTCCTTGATCACCGCGTCCGCCGCCTGCTTGACCGCGACGCCGTTCGAGAAGGTCGCGCGCGAGCCGCCGGTGAGGAAGCTGAAGCCCAAGGAGCTGGTGTCGCCAATGATCGTTCGCACCTTCTCGTAGTCGACGCCGAGGGCTTCCGCCGCCATCAGGCAGACCGAGGCGCGCGAGCCGCCGATGTCGGGCGTGCCCTCGACCACCGTCACCGTGCCGTCCTCGTTGATGTTGATCGTGACCGAGGTCTCGCCGCCGATGTTGAACCAGAAGCCCGAGGCGACGCCGCGGCCCTGGTTCGGCCCGAGCGGTGCCTGGTAGTGCGCATGCGCCTTGGCGGCCTCGAGCGTCGCGATCAGGCCGATCGGGCCGAAGCGCGGCCCGTAGGCCGCGTGCGTGCCCTCCTTGGCCGCGTTCTTGAGCCGCAGCTCGATCGGATCGATGCCGAGCTCGCCGGCGATCTCGTCGACCACGCTCTCGACCGCGAACTCGGAGATCGGCGCACCAGGGGCGCGATAAGCCGCGACCTTGGGCCGGTTGGTCACGACGTCGTAGCCCACGACCTTGACGTGCTCGAGATCGTAGGGGGCGAAGGCCGCCATGCAGCCGGGCTGCACGGGGCTGCCCTGGAAGGCGCCGGCCTGGTACTTGAGCACCGCCTCGCCGGCGGTGATGCGGCCATCCCGGGTGGCGCCGATCTTGACCCAGACATGCGCGCCCGAGGTCGGGCCGCTCGCCTTGAAGATCTCCTCGCGGCTCATGATCATCTTGACCGGATGGCGCGACTTGCGCGACAGCGCGAGCGCCAGGGGTTCGAGATAGACCACGGTCTTGCCGCCGAAGCCGCCGCCGATCTCGGACGGCGTGACCCGCAGGCGCGAGATGTCCATGCCCAGGAGCTTCGCGCAGTGCGCGCGCACGATGAACTGGCCCTGGGTGGTGCACCAGAGCTCGGCCTGGCCGTCCTCGGACCAGCTCGCCAGGCAGGCGTGCGTCTCGATGTAGCCCTGGTGCACGGGCTTGGTGGTGAACTCGCGCTCGATCACGATGTCGGCCGCGGCGAAGCCCGCCGCCGTGTCGCCGATCGCGAACTCGACCCGCTTGGCGACGTTGGAGGGCTCGGTCGGCGGCGGCTCGACGCCGGCCGTGATCAGGTCCTCGTGCAGCAGCGGCGCACCCCGCTCCATCGCCTCGACCACGTCGATCACGTGCGGCAGGATCTCGTAGTCGACCTCGATGAGCTTCAGCGCCTGCTTGGCGATCTTGTCGCTGGTCGCCGCGACCGCGGCCACCGCATGGCCTTCGTAGAGCACCTTCTCGCGCGCCATGATGTTGCGCACCATGTCGCGATAGTTGATCAGCATCTCGCCGGCCGGCACGAACTCCGAAGCCATGTCCTGGAAGTCGTCGCGGCTGACCACCGCCTTGACGCCCGGCAGGGCCAGCGCCTTGGAGACGTCGATCGAGCGGATGCGCGCATGCGCATGCGGGCTGCGCAGGACCTTGCCGACCAGCATGCCGGGCAGCGACAGGTCGGCGCCGAAGCGGGCGCGGCCGGTGACTTTATCGACGCCGTCCGGCCTGACCGGACGGGTGCCGATCCACTTCAGCGCGGGCTGGATCTCGTCTCTCTTCAGCGCGGTGGCCATGTCAGTGTCCTCTCAGGTCGGCTCTGATGTCCGCTGCGGCATGCATCACGGCGCGCACGATCTTGTCGTAGCCGGTGCAGCGGCAGAGATTGCCGGCCAGCCAGTAGCGCACCTCGGTCTCGCTGGGGTCGGGATTGCGGTCGAGCAGGGCCCTCGCGGCGATCAGGATGCCCGGCGTACAGATGCCGCACTGCAAGGCGGCATGCTCGAGAAACTTCTCCTGCAGGGGGTGCAGCTCCTCGCCGTCGGCCATGCCCTCGATGGTCTCGACCGAGCGGCCCGCCGCCTCGGGCGCCAGCACGAGGCAGGAGCACACCAGGCGGTCGTCGAGCATCACGCTGCAGGCGCCGCAGTCGCCCGAGGCGCAGCCCTCCTTGCTGCCGGTGAGCTGCAGCACGTCGCGCAGGACGTCCAGCAGGGTCTGATCGGGATCGCACAGGAACTCCACCGGGTCGCCGTTGACGGTGGTCGAGACGTGGTGCTTCACCATCAGTGCTCCCTCGCGCGCGCGAGCGCGATCGCGGCGGCCCGCCGCGCCAGCACGCCTGCGACCTTGGTCCGGTATTCGATCGTGCCGCGCTTGTCGTCGATCGGCCGGCAGGCGGCCGACGCGGCGGCGGCCAGCCGCGCGAGCGCAGCGTCGTCGACGGTGGTGCCGACCAGCGCCCGGGCGGCGTCCTCGACCAGCAGCGGCCGCGCCGCCACTGCGCCGAGCCCGACGCGCGCCGCCGTGCAGACGCCGCCCTGGTCCAGCGTCAGGCTGACCCCGGCGCCGACCACCGCGATGTCCATCTCGGTGCGCGGAATGAAGCGCAGATAGGCGTCGCCGGAACGTGGCGGCCGCGCCGGCAGCAGCACCGAGGCGACGATCTCGCCCTTCCGCAGCGAGGTCTTGCCGGGGCCGATGCAGATCTCCTCGACCGGCACGTCGCGCTGGCCGTCCGGCCCCACCACCCGCACGGTCGCGCCGGCGGCGATCATCGCCGGCACGCTGTCGGCCGCGGGCGAGGCGTTGCACATGTTGCCGACCATGGTGGCGCGGCCCTGGACCTGCGTCGAGCCGATCAGCTCGACCGCCTCGACCACGCCCGGCCAGAGCTTGTGGACCTCGGGATGCTCGCCCAGCTCGGCGCCGCTGACGGCCGCGCCGATGCGAAAGCCGCCGTTCTCGGCGGCGATCGTCTTCATGCCCGGGATGTTCTTGATGTCGACCACCAGGTCGGGCTCGATCAGCCCGGAGCGCAGCTGCACCAGCAGGTCGGTGCCGCCCGCCAGCACGCGCGCCGTTC
>DASUGG010000165.1:0-8760 GCA_036274135.1 Geminicoccaceae bacterium | reverse complement strand
TATCCGGTGAGCCGGCTGCTCTGCGACGCCCGGATCCTCAACATCTTCGAGGGCGCCGCCGAGATTCAGGCGCAGATCATCGCGCGCCGGCTGATCGAGGGCGTCGCCTGAGACGCCGCCGGGCGCGCAGCGGACACTCAGGCCAGGAAGGGCGGCCGCGGCGCGACCGTCAGGAGCGAAAGCGGCGCCGCGCCCGTCGCGTGACGGGCGCGGAACCGGTGATGGTCGAGCAGCCTGGTGCTGCTACTCGAACTGGATCTGGGCGCGGCGGTTGGCCTGGTTGACGGTCCGCGGCGGGGTCTGAACGGCGAGATCGTTCATGCCGACGCCTTCGGTCGTGATCAGGCCCACCGGAACGCCCTGCTGGACCAGCGCCTGGCCGACGGTCCCGGCACGCTTCTCCGACAGCGCCTGGTTGAAGGCCTCGCAGGCCGCGTGCGTGTCGCCGGGGGGGCAGCTGGTATCGGTGTGGCCGACGACCCTGATGCCCTGGAGCTCGCGGTCCTTGATGTCGAAGATCATGTCGTTGATGCGCGCCTGCGCGTCGGGTGTGAGATTGTACTTGTTCAGGTCGAACAGCACCTCACCGTCGTCAGGCAGCGGGGGCGGCGCCGCAGGCTCGACCACGGCGGCCATCTGCTCCTCCTCGGGGCAGTCGAACGTGCCGTTCTGACGTACCGCCGAGCCGGCATTGGTCTCCAGGACCGGATTGGCTGCCGAGTCGATCACCGTGTTGCAGATGCGGGTGGGTCCTTCACCGAAGACACCCACGTCCTGGGCGAGCCCGGGCGTCGCACCACCCAGGGCCGACGCCACACCGGCCACCGCCGTCGAGAGGATAAGCTTGCGAAGCATGGAGTTCTTCCCCTTCCTTCCCATTTCGTGAGGGCCAAGCCTACGCGACGGCCTGGCGGTCGCACGTAGAGCAAGTATCCCGCAACGCCCGTCCACCACAACTGGCAAAATGAAAGATCCGTTACCGGGCGTTTTACACTCGTACATTGGTATGCGGTGAGACGCAAGCACGCGCTTGAGTGTTGTGGCAGGGATTGCGGCGGTACAACCTGGATGATCGGAGGTCGAGGGCTTGGCCGCGATCGTCGGACCGCCTGTAATCGCGCAGGCGCCGCCGCAGCTTGACTTGCCGGCGGCCTCTGGCATGCGCCGATCCGCCGCCGCGGTCGGCTGTCGCACAGGCGCAGAGTCGGTTTGCCATTGCCCGGCAAACGACTTAACTAGAAAAAGATCGCGATGTGTTGCGGCGAGAGCACAAGGCCCCGGGATATCAGCCGATGCGAGGGGGTCGCCCGACCGGAAACCAAGGGGCGATGGACTACGAGGCACAGTTTGCGGCCGCCGTGGCGGCCATCCGGGACGAGGGGCGCTATCGCGTCTTCTGCGATCTCGAGCGCCGCGCCGGGCATTATCCGAAGGCGCGCCACTATGCCGCAGGGAGCGGGCAGGCGCACGAGCGCGAGATCACGGTGTGGTGCTCGAATGACTATCTCGGCATGGGCCAGCATCCGCTGAGCCTGGAGGCGGCGTGCGCCGCGGTACGCGCCATGGGCGCCGGCGCCGGTGGTACGCGCAACATCTCCGGCACGACCCATCTGCACGTGCTGCTGGAACGGGAGCTGGCCGACCTGCATGGCAAGCCGGCGGCGCTGCTGTTCACCTCCGGCTTCGTCGCCAACGAGGCGACGCTGTCGACCGTGGGCCAGCTGATGCCGGGCTGCGTGATCTTCTCCGACGCCCACAACCATGCCTCGATGATCGCCGGCATCCGACACTCGCGCTGCGAGAAGCGGATCTTCCGCCACAACGACATGGCGCATCTCGAGGCCCTGCTGCGCGCGGCGCCGGCCGACAGGCCGAAGCTGATCGCGTCCGAATCGGTCTATTCGATGGACGGCGACTTTGGCCCGATCGCCGCGATCTGCGATCTCGCCGAGCGCTACGGCGCGATGACCTATCTCGACGAGGTGCACGCGGTCGGGCTGTACGGCCCGCGCGGCGGCGGGGTCGCCGAGGCGCAGGGCCAGATGGCGCGGCTGACCGTCATCCAAGGCACGCTCGCCAAGGCTTTTGGCAGCATGGGCGGCTACATCGCGGGCTCGGCGGCGCTGGTCGACGCGGTGCGCTCTACCGCGCCGGGCTTCATCTTCACGACCTCGCTGCCTCCTGCCGTGGTCGGCGCGGCGCTGGCCAGCGTGCGCCATCTGAAGGCGGACGGCACGCTGCGCGCACGTCACCAGGAGCGGGCGGCGACCCTGAAGGCGCGGCTTGCCGCCGCCGGCCTGCCGGTGATGCCCTCGCCCTCGCACGTCGTGCCGGTGCTGGTCGGCGACCCGGTGCTGTGCAAGCGGGCCTCGGACCTGCTGCTCGCGGACCACGCCATCTACCTCCAGCCGATCAACTACCCGACCGTGCCGAGGGGCACCGAGCGGCTACGCATCACGCCGACGCCCTGGCACGACGACCAGGCGATCGACCACCTCGTGCGGGCGCTGACCGAGGTCTGGTCGCGCCTGGCGCTGCGCCCGGCTGCCTGAGCGGGCGGCATCGCGCCGCTTCGCCGGCCTCGCCGCGAGCCTTCGATGGAGCGGATCCTGGTCACGGGCGCCGGCGGCTATGTCGGCACGACGCTGGTGCCGATGCTGCTCGCGCAGGGTTACGCCGTGCGGGCGCTCGACCGGTTCTTCTTCGGCCGCGACCTGCTGCCCGAGCATCCGCGGCTTGAGGTGGTGCGGGCCGACCTCCGCCGGCTTGACGCCGACCAGCTGCAAGGCGTCGATCACGTCATCGATCTGGCGGCGATCTCCAACGATCCGGCGGGCGAGCTGTTTCCGGCCGCGACCGATCAGGTCAACCACCTGGCACGCGTGCGCTGCGCGCGGCTGGCCAAGGCGGCCGGCGCCCGGCGCTACCTCCTGCCGTCGTCGTGCAGCGTCTACGGCTTGCAGGATCCGGAGGTGGTCTGCGACGAGAGCTGCCCGGTCCGTCCCCTGACGGCCTACGCCAGGGCAAACCTCGCGGCCGAGCAGGGCGTGCTGGCGCTGGCGGACGAGCGCTTCTGCGTCACGGTGCTGCGCCAGGCGACGCTGTACGGCCCGAGCCCGCGCATGCGCTTCGATCTCGCCGTCAACGGCATGGCCTACGGCGCCTGGCGCGACCGCGTGCTGCCGCTGATGCGCGACGGCACGCAGTGGCGGCCGATGCTGCATGTGCGCGACGCCGCGCGCGCCCTGACCTTCATGCTGCGGGCGCCGGTCGAGCGGATCAACGGCCAGGTGCTCAACGTCGGCTCGCAGGCCGACAACCACCGGCTCGGCGCCCTGGCCGAGCTGATCCGCGCGGCCGTGCCGGTCGCGGTCGAGATCCGCTGGTACGGCGATCCCGACCGCCGCTCCTACCGGGTCGACTGCGGCAGGATCGAGGCGCTGGGCTGGCGCGCCGAGCGCACCGCGGCGGACGGCGCGCTCGAGATCTTCCGGCGCCTCGAAGCCGGCGAATTGCGGCGGACCGACGAGACCATCACGCTGGAGTGGTACCGGCAGCTGAGCCGCTGGCATCGCATCATCAAGGACGTCGAGCTGCACGGCGGCATCATCGATCTCGAGCCGTAGCGGCGAGCGGCCCTTACCCTTTGATCGCGGAGAGGATGTGCGCCGGCGCGTCGAACAGCACGCTGCCGTCCGGCTGCACGAAGCGTTGCAGATCCTTCGCCGCTTCCCGCTGCAGCAGCCCGTACTGCTCGTCGTCGATCATGTCGGCGAGCGTCCAGCCCTTCACGTCGGTACGCACCCAGGCCTCGATCGAGGGGAAGCGCGCGACGTCGGCGTGCGTCGCGATCTTTGCCGGGATGCCGGCCTGCGCCGCCAGGCCCGCGAGCGCCGCGGTATTGCCGAGGCAGAAGGGGGCGCGCAGCGCCTCGGCGATCCGCGCCCCGAAAAGCCGCTGCAGCAGCTCCGTCATCGCGAGATAGCCGGGCGTGCGCTCGAGCGCGTCCCAGACCGCGACCGCGAGGCGGCCGGCGGGCTTGAGCACGCGCCACATCTCGGTGAGCGCCAGGCCGCGATCCTCGAAGAACATCAGGCCGAACTGGCTGACCACGGCGTCGAAGCGGCCGTCCGGAAACGGCAAGGCCTCGGCCTGCCCAAGCCGCCATGCGATCGCCGGCGCCTCGCGCCGCGCCACGGCGAGCATGCCCTCGTTGCGATCGAGGCCGATCACCTCGCCGCCCGGCTGCACCCGCTTCGCCGCTTCGCGGGCGAGCACGCCGGTGCCGCAGGCGACGTCGAGCACCGCATGGCCCGGCGCGATGCCGGCCGCCTGCGCGACCCGCCCGGGCCACGGCGCGAACAGCGCCGGCACGAAGAACTCCTCATAGACGTCGGCGGCGCTGCGGGTGACCTGGCCTCGCTGCTGCGCATCCATGGCCGCGCTCCCTGCTGATGGACCGGTTGCCCGATCCTGTGCCGGCCGCACCGCCGCTCCTAGTCCACGAAGTGTAGTGTTCCACGCCGCCGCACGCGCCTATACTGGCGCGCGGGAGGGCAGCGATGAAGAGCTACGGTCAGTTTTGCCCGGTGGCGAAGGCGGCGGAGCTGTTCTGCGAGCGCTGGACGCCGCTGATCGTGCGCGACCTGGCGGCGGGCGCCACGCGGTTCTCGGAGCTGCAGCGGGGGGTGCCGCTGATGTCGCCGACCCTGTTGTCGCGCCGGCTGAAGCAGCTCGAGGCCGAGGGCGTCGTCGAGCGCCACCGGTCGGCAGGCGGCAAGAGCTGGACCTATCACCTGACGGCGGCGGGACGGGAGTTCGTGCCGCTGGTCGAGGCGCTCGGCGTCTGGGGCCAGCGCTGGTCGCGTCGCCAGCTGGCCGCGGGCGAGATCGACCTCGGGCTCCTGATCTGGGGCCTGGAGCGCGGCGTCGATCCGGCGGCGTTCGGCGAGCGGCGAGCGGTCGTGCGCCTGCAGCTGACCGACCAGCCGGAGGCCAGGTCCCTGTGGTGGTTCGTCAATCAGGACGGCCGCTGCGAGCTGTGCCTGGACGACCCGGGATTCGACGTCGATCTCTATGTCGCCTGCAGCCTGGTGACGATGATCTGCATCGTCCGCGGCGACCTCGGCCTCGCCCGTGCGATCGACGACGGCAGACTCGAGGTGATCGGCGCGGCGAAGGCGCGGCGCGCGCTCCGCGCCTGGCTGAATCTCGGCCCGCTGACCCGCATCCGATCGCAGCGCGCCGATGCCGCGGCCGCCTGACCGCGGCGGCTGCCGCTCACGCGGCGCCGACGTCGCGCGTGCCGATGTGCTCCGGGCGTACGCCGAGGCCGACCAGCCGGGCGGAGATGCGGCGGAGCGGCGGCAGCCGGTCGAAAAGGCGGAAGGCAAGCGGCGGCTTCACCTCGCTCTGCTCATGCAGCGCGCCCGAGACGATGCGGTTCTGGATCAGCAGCTGCAGCCGCTGCGTCAGCGCGGTGGGCCACTGCCGGCGCCGCTGCACGCGCTGCAGGTGGTCGTCGCCGACGGCGCCATCGAGCAGGGGCTCGGCCAGCACGTTGGCGGCCGCGACCGCGTCCTGGATCGCCAGGTTGACGCCGACGCCCGCGATCGGCGACATGGCGTGCGCCGCATCGCCGATGCACAGCAGGCCGGGCCGCCACCAGCGCTCGAGGCGGTCGACCTGCACCGTGAGCAGCTTGATCTCGTCCCAGGAGGTCAGAGCTGCGGTCTGGTCGGCCAACTCGGGGGCGAAGCCCGCCAGACGCTCGCGCAACGCCGCGAGACCGGCCGCCCGCAACGCGTCCCAGCCGCCTTTGGGGATCACGTAGCCGCACTGCCAGTAGCTGCCGCGATCGATCGCGATCAGGATCTGCCCGGCGCCGAAGCGGCCGAGCGGCTGCTCTGCGTCGGGCCGCCGGGCGAGCTTGAACCAGAGCACGTCCATCGGCGCGCCGAAATCGCGCACCCGCATGCCGGCGCGCTCGCGCAACGTGGAGCGGCGACCGTCGCAGGCGACGCAGAGGTCGGCGTAGACCTCGAGTTCGCCCTCCGCGCTGCGCGCCCGAACGCCGGCGATCCGCCCCTGCTCCTCGATCAGGCTGGTCGCCTCGGTTGCCATGCGCAGCGAGAAGGTCGGATAGGCTTTGGCCTGCTCGGCGACGAAGTTGAGAAAGTCCCACTGCGGCATCAGCGCGATGAAGCCGCACGGGCCCGGCAGGCGACGGAAGTCGGCGATCTGGGCTTGCGTCGATCCGAAGGTCATGCCGAGCTCGCGAAGCTCCTCGTGCGGCAGCTCGAGGAAGCGCGACAGCAGGCCCAGCTCATCGAACAGCGCCAGCGTCGAGGGATGGATCGTGTCGCCGCGGAAGTCGCGGAAGAAGTCGGCGTGCTTCTCCAGCACGATCACGTCGAGGCCCGCCCTGGCGAGCAGGAAGCCGAGCATGACGCCGGCGGGTCCGCCGCCGGTGACGCAGCATTGGCACCATGCCTTCCGCGCGGCCATCAGGCGCTAGAGCAGCGCCGCCTGAACGGTCACGAAGCTGCGGCGATGGTGGCACGTCGCGCCGAGCCGGCGCACCGCCTCGCGATGCTCCGAGGTCGCGTAGCCGACGTTGGTTTCCCAGCCGTAGCCCGGGTAGCGCACCGCAAGTCGGCGCATCAGCCGGTCGCGCGTGACCTTGGCGACGATCGAGGCGGCGCCAATCGCCGGCACGTCGCGATCGCCGTCGACCACGGTCTGGGCCAGGCAGGGCAGATCCGGCGCGCGGTTGCCGTCGACCAGGGCGACGTCCGGCAGGCAGCCGAGCCGCAGCACGGCGCGGCGCATCGCCAGCATGCTGGCGTGCAGGATGTTGATCCGGTCGATCTCGGTGACCGAGGCGGCGGCGACGGCGATCAGCGCGACCTCGCGCAGGCTGGCGGCCAGCCGCTCGCGGGTCGGCGCATCGAGCAGCTTGGAATCGGCGATGCCGTCGAGCGGCCGCAGCAGGACCACGGCGGCCGCCACCACGGGGCCGGCGAGCGGCCCGCGCCCGACCTCGTCGACGCCGGCAATCAGCCGCTCGCCCGGCCGCAGGATCAGGGCGCTCACGACCGCGACGCCCGGGCGCGGCCGAAGAGCACGCGACCGCGGTGGCGGCCGGCGAGACGGGGTGCCGGCGGCTGCGCCCGGCGCGCGCGGTCCAGCACCCGATGCACCCTGCGCGCGAGCCCCGCCGCCAGCACGTTGCTGCGCTCCGCGACACGGCGCGAGCGCAGCCGCAGCTGCCGCGCCTCGTCCTGGTAGAGCCAGGTCAGCAGCGACGTCAGGTGCTCGCCAGAGGGTCCCTCCAGCGTGTGCAGCCGGCGCGCCAGCTCGAGCCAGAACGGGCTGAGCACGAGGCTGCAGGCGATCACCGCGACGATCAGCCGGCTGGCCTGCTCGCTGATCAGGCCGCTCGACGCGCCGACCGCCGACAGGATGAAAGCGAACTCGCCGACATGGGCGAGCGCGAAGCCGGCGATGAACACGGTCCGCCATTGCTGGCCGACGGCGCGCAGCGCCAGCACGTTGATCACGCTGTTGAGCAGGAAGACGATTCCGACCAGGATCAGCACGGTGCCGAAGTTGCCCAGCACGAAGCCTGGGTCGATCAGCATACCGATCGACAGGAAGAAGGTCATCAGCAGCAGGCTGCGGATCGGCTCGGTCGCCCGCACCATGAGCCGGCGCTCGGTCGTGTTGCCGACATAGAGGCCGGCGAGGAAGGCTCCCAGGAACGGCGAAAGATCGAGAGCGCTGCTCGCCGCGGCGGCGAGGACGCAGACGGCCAGCGCCGCGAGCGGCGCCAGGTCCTGATAGCGCAGCAGCAGCGGCCGGAACGGCAGACGCATGCGATGGCGGCGCGACAGCACCCAGATCAGGCCCGCGAGCACGACGATCGCGGCGCCCAGCTCGAAGACCAGCGCGCCGACGTCGATGCCGCTGGGGCTGGCGAGGCCGTTCAGCACGATCAGCATCGGCACGACGGCGAGATCCTGGGCGATCGACGCGCCGATCGCGAGCTGGCCGGCCTCGCTGCGCAGCTCGCCGACGTCCTCGAGCATGCTGATGCTGACCGCGGTGCTGCTCATCGCCACGACGAAGCCGAACAGCATGGCGGTGCCGCTCGACCAGCCGAACAGCGGCGCGATGAGCAGCATCAGCGCGACGCTGAGGCCGATCTGCAGGGCGGTCGCCCCGAGCGCGGTCTTGTAGATGTTGCGAAAGGCGCGCAGCGACAGCTGCATGCCGACGACGAACAGCAGCACCAGGACACCGAGCTCGGCGAGCAGGTTGACGGTCTCGCGATCGGTGATCAGTCCGATCCCGGACGGGCCGAGCACGGCGCCGACGAAGATGTAGCCGACCAGCGGCGGCTGCCGCAGGCCGGCCAGAAGCAGCCCGCCGGCCACCGCGCCGACGAGCAGCAGTGCGATCGGAGCAAGGTCGAGGTGTTCGATCATCACGCGAAGGTAGGCGGCCGACATTGAGGTGCGCTTAAGCCAGAGGCCGGCGGCTCGCCGCCCTCTCGAGCGACGGCCAGCCCGGCGCCGGCGCGATGCTGCCGACGACCCGGCCGGCGTGGTTGCGCAAGGTCGGCGCGGCGAGCTCGCCGAGCGTCGCCGCGGCGCCCTGCTCGAGCGCGCCGAGGCTGGCGAGCAGGGCCATGAGCGCGACGACCGCGGCGCGGCCGGCGCCGTCCGCGACCTTGAGCGCCAGGCCGAGCCGCCGCGG
>DASUGG010000164.1:0-3768 GCA_036274135.1 Geminicoccaceae bacterium | reverse complement strand
CTCGTCGCGCCGGCGCAGCACCGCGAGATGGGCGGCGACGCCGTCGTTCGGATCGAGGCGCAGGATCCGCTCGGCGAGCGCCAGCGCGATCCGGTTGCTCGACAGCGCGCCGTAGGACGGGAACAGACTGGCGCCGTGCTCGTCCTGCTTGCCGACGATCGTGGCGGCGCAGTGGCCGTAGAGCAGCTCCTTGAGCTGGGTTTCGATCAGGCCGCGCTTCTCCTCGACCACCACGATCTGCTCGAGCCCCTGGGCGAAGGCCTGCACCGCGGCCGCGTCGAGCGGCCAGACCAGGCCGAGCTTGAGCACGCGCAGCCCGAGCCGGGCGGCCGCCTCGCGGTCGATGCCGAGGTCGTCCAGCGCCTGGCGGACGTCGAGATAGGACTTGCCGGCGGTGACGATACCGAGACGGGCGCGCGGGCTGTCGAGCTCCAGGCGGTCGAAGCGGTTGGCGCGGGCGAAGGCGCGCGCCGCCGCCAGCTTGTAGCGGTGCAGGCGCTCCTCCTGGGCGAGCGGCGTGTCCGGCCAGCGGATGTTGAGGCCGTCCGGCGGCAGCTCGACATCCTCGGGCAGGCGGATCTCGACCTGCGCCGCCGCGAGGTCGATCGAGGCGGCGGTGTTGACCGTGTCGTGCACGCATTTGAGTCCGACCCAGCAGCCGGCATAGCGCGACAGGGCGAAGCCCAGCAGGCCGAAGCGGAGGATCTCGGCGACGCCGGCCGGGCTGGCGACCGGGATCATCGCGTCGACCATCGCGTACTCGCTCTGGTGCGCCGTCGTCGAGGATTCGCAGGTGTGATCGTCGCCCATCAGGGCGAGCACGCCGCCCAGCGGCGCGGTGCCGGCGAGATTGGCGTGGCGCAACGCGTCGCCGCTGCGGTCGACGCCCGGGCCCTTGCCGTACCACATGCCGAACACGCCGTCGTAGCGGCCCTCGCCGGACAGCTGCGCCTGCTGCGTGCCCCACAGCGCCGTGGCGGCGAGATCCTCGTTGACCCCCGGCTGGACCTTGATGTGGTGCGCGTCGAGATGCCGCCTGGCGGCGGCGAGCTGCTGGTCGAGGCTGCCGAGCGGCGAGCCGCGATAGCCCGTGACGTAGCCGGCCGTGTCGTGGCCGACGGCGAGGTCGCGCTGGCGCTGCAGCATCGGCAGGCGCACCAGCGCCTGGATGCCGGTCAGGAAGATTCGGCCGTCGGCCTTGGCGTACTTGTCGTCGAGACTGACGTCGGCGAGCTCCACGGCGCGCACCTCCCGGCCCGGACCCGGCGTCCCGGGCCCACGCCGTCAGGCTAGCAAGTTCCCGGGTGTCGAGTCGAGCCGGGCGCGCCGCCGCGGGCTACCAGCGGACCCGCAGGCGGGCCTCGAGCTTCGCCTCCTGCTCGTAGACGTGGGAGAGGTTGACGCCGATCCTGAACCTGACCCCCGGCATGATCTGCTGGGTCGTGGTCACATTGCGGTGCTTGTGCACGAACAGCGCGATGTGGTCGAGAAAGGTCAGCTTCTCGAACGGCGAGCGCTCGAGGGTGATGTTCAGCTGGTTGTGCACGCAGGTCTGGCGGTAGAGCGCGTAGGGGCTGGGCCGGCAGACCTCGTCGACCGCGACGGCATTGTTGACGGCGGTCGCGACGCTCTGGTCCCAGAAGACCAGGCCGTCCGCGCTCGCGAACGCCGGCAGGCCGACATTGACCGACAGGAACGCGCCCAAGAACAGAATGGCAGACCGGAAGCGCATCATATGACTCCTGCGCCATCTTCAAATAATTTGATAAGAATTTCGCCATGATGTCAATTGAAATCAAAGTAAATGCAGGAGAAAGGAAATATTAATAATGAACGTTCAACTTATGATTTGTCGCGACGACTGGCGGAAGCGGCGAGGCGGCAGGTCGAGGGGGTGAAAGCCGGCCGGTCCGGCCGGCGCGGGGCCGGCTGCACAGGCCTGTAAGGGCGCAGGCGTGCGGGCGCACCGCGGCCGCGGCGCGCCCCAGGTCAGGCTGCGGGTTTGGCTAGAGCGGCGGCCGGCGCTGCCAGTCGGTCGCCTGCTCGTAGGCGTGGGCGACGCGCAGCACGCCCGCCTCGTCGAACGCATGCCCGACGATCTGCAGGCCGATCGGCAGGCCGGCGGCGGTGAAGCCGCAGGGCACCGAGATCGCCGGCAGGCCCAGCGCGTTGAACGGCATGGTGTTGCGCGGCCGCAGCATGGCGTGCGCCGGCGGCGAGTCCTCGATCGGCGTCGCCGGCACGGGCGCGGTGGGCGTCACGATGGCATCGAACCCCGCCATCTCGCCGCTCACCTGGTCGATCAGATGGCGCCGCAGCCGCTGCGCCTGGACGTAGTCGGTCGCGCGGTACCAGCCGGCGAGCTCGAACGCGGCGCGCAGCTCGTCGCTGAACAGCTCGGGGCGCTCGCGCAGGTCGGCGGCGTGATAGGCGCCGCCCTCGGCCGCGATCGTGATCACGCCGGCGGCGAACGCGGCGTCGATGTCGCGAAGGACGATCTCCTCGACGCGCGCGCCCAGCCCCTCGAGCACGCGCACCGCCGCGTCGACCGCGGCGACGATCTCGGGCTCGCAGCCGTCGAAGAAGAAGCCGCGCGCCACGCCGATGCGCGATCCCCGCACGCCCTTGTCGAGGTCGGCGCTGAAGTCGGGCACCGGCCGGTCGACCGAGGTCGGGTCGCGCTCGTCGTAGCCGGCCAGCGCCTGCAGCAGCAGCGCCGCGTCGGCGACGCTGCGGGTGAGCGGGCCGACATGGTCCTGCGACCAGGACAGCGGCAGGGCGCCGTGCTTGCTGACCCGGCCGAAGGTCGGCTTGATGCCGACGATGCCGCAGCAGGCGGCCGGCTGGCGGATCGAGGCGCCGGTGTCGCTGCCGGTCGCAGCATGGGCGAGGCCGGCCGCCACCGCCGCCGCCGAGCCGCCGCTCGAGCCGCCCGGATGATGATCCTGCCGCCATGGGTTGCGCACCGGCCCGTAGTGGGCATTGGCGCTGGTGCTGCCATAGGCCAGCTCGTGCAGGTTGGTCTTGCCGACCATCACCGCGCCGGCGCGCGTCAGCCGCTCGACCGCGGCGGCGTCGAAATCCGGCACCCAGTCGGCGAACAGCCGCGAGCCGTAGGTCGTGGCGACGCCGCGGGTCGCGTACAGGTCCTTGTGCGCCACCGGGATGCCGTGCAGGGGGCCCAGCCGCTCGCCCGCCATGATCGCCGCCTCGGCGGCGCGGGCGGCCTGGCGCGCGGCCTCGGCGGTGACCGTGATGTAGCTGTTGAGATCCGGATCGTAGCGCTCGATCCGGGCGAGCACGGCGTCGGTCAGCTCGACCGGCGAGATCTCCTTGGCCGCCAGCCGCGGCGCCAGCTCCGTGATGGTCGCGAAGGCGAGCTCGTCGGCGTCGCGCGTCGGGCTAGCCATGGCGGCGGGCCTCCGGCAGCCGGATGGTCTGCGCCGGATGGGCGTGCCGCAGGCGCGGCTCGAGCTCGCGGATGCGCTGCACGATGCGCGCCATGGTCGGCAGCCGGCCGCGATAGGCCATGGCCTGTGCCTCGCTGAGCTCGCGCCCGAAGACCGCGCGCGCCATCTCCTGCAGCTCCGCGACCGAAGGCTTTTCCATCGTGATCCTCCCTCTCGTTTCGTCGGCGACGGCGGTCGAGGCCATGTGGCAAGATGGCTCTACAGCCAGCACCCGCTGCGCTGCCGTGTCAATGTTCTCTGCCTGCTCGCTGTTCGAGATCGCGGAAGAAAGCGGAGCGAAATCCTCGACTCGGCCGGA
>DASUGG010000163.1:0-5650 GCA_036274135.1 Geminicoccaceae bacterium | reverse complement strand
GACAGTCAGGCCGGTCAGTCCGACGCGCAGGCGCGCTCCGGGCGGCTCGGTCATCTGACCGTAGATCAACGCCGCGCGGGATTTCTCGGAATCGCCGGCCACGACGACCTTGGATTCCTGCATTTCCAGCCACAGGTCGTTGCCCTCGCGGGTGCGCTCGCCGACGCCCGCGAACACCGAGAAGCCGCCGTGCGCCTTGGCGATGTTGTTGATCAGCTCCATGATGATCACGGTCTTGCCGACGCCGGCGCCGCCGAAAAGGCCGATCTTGCCGCCCTTGGGATAGGGCGTGAGCAGGTCGACCACCTTGATGCCGGTGACCAGGATCTCGGTCTCGGTCGACTGGTCGACCAGCAGCGGTGCGGGCTGGTGGATCGGCATGCGCAGCTTGGCGTTGACCGGGCCGCGCTCGTCGACCGGCTCGCCGATCACGTTGAGGATGCGGCCGAGCGTCTCGCGGCCGACCGGCACCTCGATCGGCTCCCCGGTATCGAGCACTTCCTGACCGCGGGTCAGGCCGTCGGTGCCGTCCATGGCGATCGTGCGCACCGTCGATTCGCCGAGATGCTGCGCCACCTCGAGCACCAGCCGGTTGCCGTGGTTGTCGGTGTGCAGCGCGTTCAGGATCTCCGGCAGGTGGCCATCGAACTGGACGTCGACCACCGCGCCCATGACCTGGGTCACGTGGCCGGCCTGGATGTTCTCGCGTCTGGTCGCCATGCTTTGTCCCCTGCGTCTCTCGCTCGTCCCGGCCTAAAGGGCCTCGGCGCCGGAGATGATCTCGATCAGCTCTCTGGTGATCTGCGCCTGACGGGTGCGGTTGTAGGTCAGCGTCAGCCGGCCGATCATGTCGCCGGCGTTGCGGGTGGCGCTGTCCATCGCGGTCATGCGCGCGCCCTGCTCGCTCGCGGCGTTCTCGACCAGCGCGCCGTAGATCTGCACCGCGAGATTGCGCGGCAGCAGCTCCTGCAGGATGCCGGTCTCGCTCGGCTCGAACTCGTAGATCGCCGTGGCCTCCGCCTGTCCGGCGTCCTCGACCTCGCCCGGCGCCACCGGGATGAGTTGCCGGAAGGTCAGCTCCTGCGTGATCGCCGACTTGAAGCGGTTGAAGACGATGGTGCAGACGTCGAACGCGCCGTCGGCGTACAGTCGCGTCAGCCGCTCCGCGATGGCCTGCGCCTCGGCGTATTCCAGGCGCCGGCGGCCGACGCCCTCGAAGGTGTCGACGATCAGGTCGCCGAACTCGCGGCGCAGGGCGTCGCGGCCCTTGCGGCCGACGCACAGCAGCTTGGCCTGCTTGCCCTGCTCGCGCATCTCGCGGATCCAGCGCCGCGCGCCGCGCGCGATCGAGCTGTTGAAGCCGCCGCACAGGCCGCGATCGGCGGTCGCGACGACCAGCAGCTGCACGGCGTCGCTGCCGGTGCCGGCGAGCAGCGGCGGCGCGCCCTGCACATCGGCGACGCCGGCCGCGAGGTTGGCGAGCATCCGCTCCATGCGACTTGCGAACGGCCGCGACGCCTCGGCCTGCTCCTGCGCCCGGCGCAGCTTCGACGCCGCCACCAGCTTCATCGCGCTGGTGATCTTCTGCGTCTGCTTGACGCTGGCGATGCGGCCGCGCAGGTCCTTGAGGCTCGGCATGGCTCAGCCGCCGCTCAGGCGAACGCCTGCGCATAGCGGTCGAGCAGGCTCTTCAGCTTGGCCTCGGCCGCCTCGCCGAGCTCGCCGCTGTCCTCGATCGCGGCGACGATCTCGCCGCCGTTCGCTTCCAGCTCGCCGACCAGGCCGCGCTCGAAGCGCGTCACGTCGCTCACCGCGACGCGGTCGAGATAGCCGTGCACGCCGGCATAGATGACGCAGACCTGCAGCGCGACCGGCATCGGCTTGTACTGGTCCTGCTTGAGCAGCTCGGTGAGGCGCGCGCCGCGGTTCAGCAGCCGCTGCGTGGCGGTATCGAGATCGGAGGCGAACTGGGCGAAGGCGGCCATCTCGCGATACTGCGCGAGCTCCAGCTTGATGCGGCCGGCGACCTGCTTCATCGCCTTGACCTGGGCGGCCGAGCCGACCCGCGACACCGACAGGCCGACGTTCAGCGCCGGCCGGATGCCCTGATAGAACAGGTCCGTCTCGAGAAAGATCTGGCCGTCGGTGATCGAGATCACGTTGGTCGGGATGTAGGCGGAGACGTCGTTCGCCTGGGTCTCGACGATCGGCAGCGCCGTGAGCGAGCCGCTGCCGTGCTCCTTGTTCATCTTGGCGGCACGCTCGAGCAGCCGCGAATGCAGGTAGAAGACGTCGCCCGGGAAGGCCTCGCGGCCGGGCGGCCGGCGCAGCAGCAGCGACATCTGGCGATAGGCGGTCGCCTGCTTGGACAGGTCGTCGTAGACGATCAGGGCGTGCATGCCGTTGTCGCGGAAATACTCGCCCATCGTGCAGCCGGCATAGGGGGCCAGGAACTGCAGCGGCGCCGGCTCGGATGCGGTGGCGGCGACCACGATGCAATAGCGCATCGCGCCGAAGTCCTCGAGGATCTTGACCACCTTGGCGACTGAGCTGCGCTTCTGGCCGATCACGACATAGACGCAGTAGAGCTTCTTGCTCTCGTCGTCGCCCTCGTTGAGGCCCTTCTGGTTGATGAAGGTGTCGATCGCGATCGCGGTCTTGCCGGTCTGGCGGTCGCCGATGATCAGCTCGCGCTGGCCGCGGCCGATCGGGATCAGCGCGTCGATCGCCTTGAGGCCGGTCTGCATCGGCTCGTGCACGGAGCGACGGGGAATGATGCCGGGCGCCTTGACCTCGACCAGCTTGCGCGCGGTCGCCTCGATCGGCCCCTTGCCGTCGAGCGGGTTGCCGAGCGGGTCGACGACGCGGCCGAGCAGGCCCGGGCCGACCGGCACGTCGACGATCTCCTTGGTCCGCTTGACCGTGCCGCCTTCCTCAATGTGGCGGTCGTCGCCGAAGATCACGACGCCGACATTGTCGTTCTCGAGGTTCAGCGCCATGCCGCGGGTGCCGTCCTCGAACTCGACCATCTCGCCGGCCTGGACCTCGTCGAGACCGTAGACGCGGGCGATGCCGTCGCCGACCGAGAGCACGCGGCCGACCTCGCTGACCTCGGCCTCGGTGCCGAAATTGGCGATCTGCTCCTTCAGGATGGCGGAGATCTCGGCGGCGCGGATGTCCATCAGGCGGCCCCTTTCATCGCCAGCTCGAGCTGGCGCAGCTTGGTACGAAGCGAGGCGTCGAGCATGCGCGAGCCGACGCGCACGACCAGCCCGCCGAGCAGGCCCGGATCGACGCGGGCGGACAGCGAGACCTGCTTGCCGACCGCGGCGCTGAGCTGCTCGCGCAGCGTCGCGACCTGCTGCTCCTGCAGCGGCACGGCCGAGACCAGCTCGGCGCCGACCTCGCCCTTGTGCTCGGCGAGCATCGTCCGGTAGGCCTCGATCACCTCCGGCAGGACGTACAGGCGGCGGTGCTCGGCGAGCACGCCGAGAAACTTGCTGGTCAGCTCGGCGAAGCCGGCGCGCTTGGACAGCGCCGCGAGCGCCTTGCCCTGATCCTCGCGCGTGATCACCGGGCTGCGGATCAGCCGGCGCAGATCGGCGCTGTCGTCGAGCATGGCCTTGAAGGCGGCGAGGTCCCCGGCTACCGGGTCGAGCTGGCCGCCGTCCCTGGCGAGCTCGAACAGCGCCAGGGCATAGCGCCCGGCCACGCCCGATGCGATGGCTGAAGATGCAGGCAAATCCGACGGTTCCCCGGCTGGCCGGCGCCAAGTCCGTCGCGACAAGATCCGTTCTTGCCAGCGACCTCCCCGGCAGGGCGCGGCTCGAATATCACAGGGTCTGGAGGCGCGCAAGACGCTACCGCCAGGGCCTGCCGGCGATGCTCTCGCAGGCAGATCACGGCCTTGGGGGCAGGAAGAATCAGGCAAAAGCCCATCGCTTGTTGAGGATGAACAGCAGCGGCGGCACGACCACGACCATCACGATCAGCGCGTAGGCATAGGGCAGCGCCATCAGATCGACCACGGCCCAGATGGCGAGCGAGTTCAGGGCCAGGCCGATCAGCGCGACCACGACGAACCGGGCGAGCGCGGCTCGCCGTTGGCGACGATCGTCGGCGCGCTCGGCGGGCCGTGCGGCCGCACGCGGAAATGTCCAGTGAAAATGGCCGTGGAACGAGACGAGGACCGCGACGCAAAAGGCCACGGCATTGGCCAGCAGCGGCGCAAGCCCGGCCAACTCGACCAACATCACGAACAACAGGGCGTTGGTGGCCGTGGCGCCCAGGCCAATCGTGCCGAAGCGGGCGTATTGCAGGCCCAGCCGCCAGATACGCTGGAGCACGATCAGGCGCGGGTCCCGGCGGCGCCGCGGCCAATCGACTCAGTCATGGCGCTCGCGGCGCTGGGGCGCCTCCGGCGGCGTCGCAAAGCCGATCGTCTGGCGGACGAGATACAGCGGCCGCCGCTTGACCTCGATGAACACCCGGCCGAGATACTCGCCCATGATACCGAGCCCGATCATGTTGACGCCGCTGAAGAACAGCAGAATCGAGATGAGCGACGGGTAGCCCGGCACATCCCGGCCGAAAACCAGGGTTCGCCAGATGATCACGATCATGTAGGCGAACGCGCCGAGGGCGACCAGCAGGCCACCATAGGTCCACACGCGCAACGGCAGCGTGGAGAAGGAGGTGATTCCCTCGAGCGCAAAGTTCCACAGGGTCCAGGCGCGCCATTTGCTCACGCCGGCGACGCGCCGCGGACGCACATAGGTGATGGTCGCTTGGCGAAAGCCGAGCCAGGCAAAGATGCCTTTCATGAACCGGGTGCGCTCCGGCAGCAGCTTGATCGCCTCGACCACCCGGCGATCGAGCAGCCGAAAGTCGCCTGCGTCGTCGGGGATCGGCACCTCGCCCAGCCGCCCGATCACGCGGTAGAACAGCCGCGCGAAGCCGCGCTTGGCGCGGGTGTCGCTGCTGCGATCACGGCGCACGGCAAGCACCATGTCGTTGCCCGCGCGCCACTTCTCGACCAGCTCCGGGATCAGCTCCGGCGGATCCTGCAGGTCGGCATCGAGCGGGATCACCGCATCGCCGCTAGCGAAGTCCAGGCCGGCGGTCAGGGCGCATTCCTTGCCGAACCTGCGGGTCAGGTCGACCACCTTGATGCGCGGATCGGTCGCAGCCACCGTCTCCAGGATGGCAAGCGTGCCATCCGTGCTGCCGTCATTGATGCAGACGATCTCGTAATCCGCGGTGATGCTTTCGGCGATCGGCGCGACCCGCGCAAAGAAGCTGAGAATCGCCGCCTCCTCGTTGTAGATCGGCGCCACGAGGCTCAGACGGAAGCCCCCCGAGCCGCTGCCGGCCATGCGCTCCTGCGGGTTCACCTCCCCTCCCGATGCAGCACCGACGCCCATCGCATGGACGGCATTCCTGCGGGCAAAATAGCAAAAATGTCCAGAGCAGGCTCGCGTCGCAGCCATGCCTCCGCCGCTTGACCAGGCATGCCCCCGCCCATACCGTCTCTTCGCAGGCTCGGCGTCGGCCGCAGGTGAGGCCCGCCGCGGGGAGCGCATTCGTGGCGCATCGAGCGCATCTCACGACCGATATCCGGGGCCGCCCGAGCAGCGGCGATCAGGCGCCC
>DASUGG010000162.1:0-13575 GCA_036274135.1 Geminicoccaceae bacterium | reverse complement strand
CGGCGACGCCGCCGGTGAGCCAGTTCGGGATGCGCCGCTCGCGAAAATCGATCAGCGCGGCCAGGCTCAGGAGCGCGGCGAAGCCTCCAAGCGGCAGCCAGATCAGCACGGCGCCGTGCTCCATGGCGATCGCGAATGCTGGCCCGGATTCACGAGTCCGCCCCGATCAAGGCGTTGATCAGGGTTTGCAGCGGCAAGCCGAAGAGCGATTCGCCGAGCTGAACGATCGCGCCGATAAGGGCGACGGCGATCAGCGCGGCGATCAAACCGTATTCGACTGCGACCGCGCCGCTCGTCTCGGGCCAGAGCAAGGCCGCGTTTCGCCCGAGCGAGTGAGCCCGCAGCAGGATGTCTTGACGTTTCACGGTCATTCTCCCGATTGGTCGGCGAGCGGCGGCCTGTTGGCGAGCCCGGCACCGGCGGTCTCGATGACCGCCGGTGCCGCGGCCCAAGCGCCAAGGCGGATTAGCTGCCGCCGCTGGCCTTCGAGAGATTGTCCGCCACCGTCTTGAACGTGGCGTTCAGGTTCTCGCCGAGCAGGGTCAGCATCGCGATGATGGCCACCGACACGAGCGCGGCGATCAGGCCGTACTCGATCGCGGTCGCACCGCTCTCGTCCTTCAGAAGCTTCCGGATGGTGCTCATGGAACGTTTCCCCATGATATTGTCGCGGAGCTTTGACTTTGAACTTGCTGATTTAACAAAAGCATAAGGAACAAGATTGCAATTCGTTTATTTTATTCTTGGTCAGTAAATGGCAGTTAAGCACAGCCCGGTGTCATTGTATGTCGTTCGATGGACTTGGATTAGTTTGTATTAAGCGAGATGATCGCCGGCTGTAATGGGGTGCGGCCGGGCGCCCGGCAGGCCGAGCCGGACGCCGAGCAGGAAGAACACGACGTCGCCCGCAACGGTGACGAACCGCAGGGCCAGCGCGACCAGCGTGCCGGCCGGCGCCCCGAGCGTGCCCTCAAGCGCTGCGATCAGCATCGCCTCGCGGACGCCGATGCCCGCCGAGGAGCCGGGCGTGGCGAAGCCGACGAGCCAGGCCAGGGCGACCACCGGGACGCTGCCGGCGAGGCCGATCGACACGCCGCCGGGCTCGCTGACGCTGCGCACCAGCGCCCAGAGAATCGCCGCCACGACGAGGAAGAACGCGGCGTACAGCGCGGCGGCGGCGAGCAGCCGTCGGGCGGCGCGCCCGCAGCCTCCTGCCGCGCCAGTCACAAGGCCGCACGCCAGATCGTGGCGGCGCCCCCATCGGACCGCGATCAGCACGAGCGCCGGCGCGGTCAAGGCGGCGGCCCACAGCAGCCCCGGATCGAGCCAGCGCCAGAGCAACGGCAGGCTGAGCGCGCCGGCGATGAGCGCGAGCAGGAGCACCTCGAGCAGCGAGGCGAGCGCCAGGCGCGCCTGGCCGTGCCCCAGCCGGCGTCCGGCGAGCTGCCGGCCGACCAGATGAAACACGTTGCCCGGCAGATATTTGGCGATCTGCGTGCGGCCGTAGACGGCATGGTGGCAGCGGGCCGGCGCCGTCGCGCCGCCGGCGAGCAGCTGATACCAGGCGCTCGAGAGCAGAAGGCCCGCCACGCCGTAGAGCAGCGCGCCGCCCAGGACCGCGGCCGCGAGCGTCTCCAGATGCGTGCCGGCCAGCCGCCAGGGCGCGTGCCGCCAGAGCTGGATCCCGACGAAGCCCAGCGAGGCGACGACCGCCGCGCAGCCGATCAGGCGAGCGATGGCGGCCGTCTTGCCGGAGAGAGCGATCATCGCGACCGGGCTCGGCAGAGCACCATGGTCCAGGGCAAGGGGTGGCGGACCTCGACGACGTCGAAGCGGCGGGCGAGCAGCGCCACGAACGCGGCGCCCGACCAGTGCTGCAGATGCCCGGGCGTGTTGCCGCGGTCGGACCAGTATTTGCCGCGTGCGAGGTTCAGGATGCGCCAGAGCGGCTCCTTGGGCACGCTCGCGATCAGATGCGGGCGCGCGAGCCGCCCGAGCACCTCGACGGCGCGCGCGGCATCCGGCAGGTGCTCGAGCACCTCGCAACAGACCACCAGCTCGGCCGCATCGCGCTCCGGCTCCAGCCGATACAGATCGGCGGCCTGGAAGGCGGGCGGCGGCGCGATCCCGGCGCTGCGCCGCCGTGCCTCGGCGATCGCCGCCGGCGACAGATCGCTGCCGCGCACGCGATAGCCGTCCGCGGCAAGCAGCCCGGCGAGGAAGCCCTCGCCGCAGCCGACCTCGTGCAGCTCGCGCGCTTCGGTCCGCGCCGCCAGCTGGCGCAGATGGGCGGTGAAGTTGGCGACCAGGAGCCGCGCCAGTGGATTGCGCGTCGTATATTTGGGGTAGACGTTGCCGGCGACGACCTCGTCGGACGGCGCTGCCATCGCGGCCATGCTTCGCTCCGATCCGTTCCGGGCACTTACGCCGCCGCCTTGGTGCGGCGTCTCTGCGGCTGGCGGGCCGGCGCGAGCTCGGCGCTGGCCTGCTGCTGGGCGAGCACCTTCTCGAGAAGCCGCCGGTTCACCGCGATCAGGTCGGCGACGATGCCGATCAGCGCGACCAGGACCCCCATGCCGGTGAGCAACGCGCTCAGGATGACCGACTGAATGTGACCGTCGCCCTGTCCGATCGCCACGAAATAGAGGTAGCGGGCGCCCAGGCCGAGCCCGGCGAGCAGCGCAGCCGCGCCGATGCCGAAGAAGAAGCGCAGCGGCCGATAGGTCGCAAAGCTGCGCACGATCGTCACCGCCGAGCGCAGCACGTAGTCGGGCAGGCTCCTGACCAGCCGCGACGGGCGCAGATCCGGGTTCGTACGGATCGGCACCGACGCCACCGCCATGTGCTGGGTTCCGGCGGCGATGATGGTCTCCAGCGTGTAGCTGTACTCGCCGTGCACGTGCAGGCTCTGCGCCGCCTTGCGCGAGAAGGCGCGAAAGCCGCTCGGCGCGTCCACGACGCTGGTGGCCGATGCCATGCGCACGACGAGGCTGCCGAGCAGCTGCAGCGCCTTCTTGGTCTGCGAGAAGTGCGGCGTCGTCATGATCGGTCGGGCGCCGATCACCAGATCCGCCTCGCCCGCCAGGATCGGCTGCGTCAGCTTGGGAATGTCGGCGGCGCAGTACTGGTTGTCGGCGTCGGTGTTGACGATGACGTCGGCGCCGGCGCGCACCGCCGCCTCGAGCCCGGCCGCGAACGCCCGCGCCAACCCCTGGTTGTGCTCCAGCCGGACGACGTGGTCGACCCCGTGCGCCAGCGCGACCGCGACCGTGTCGTCGCTGGAGCCGTCGTCGATCACCATCCATTCGACCCTGGCGAAGCCCTCGACCGCGCGCGGCAGGGCGGCCAGCGTGACGCCCAGGGTCTCGGCCTCGTTGAAGCACGGGATCTGGATGATCAGGGTCTTGCCCGGCACGGTGGTCACGGCTGCTCCCCGGGCTTGCCGGCCGTCGCGGACGCGGCGGCGGAATCGAGCGCGTAGAGCCGCACGGAACGGCGCAGGTCCTCGTCGAGCGCGACCGGATGCAGCCAGGGCGGCGGCGTGCCGTCGACCAGCCTGCGGTACAGCGTCCGCTCGCCCTCGTGCCCCTCGACGAAGTAGCTGTTCTCGATGACGCTCGGGCAGAGCAGGATCCAGTCTACGCCGTGGCGGCCGAGCTCGGACCTCGCCGCCGCCAGATCCGTCGCCGTCAGCGCCCGGTAGCCGGCGTTGAAGCCGGGCTGCGGCCGGTGATTGGGAATCGACAGCACCGCATGCGGCGTGCGGTAGAGCAACTCCGGGCCGTAGTCGGCGAGCGCCAGGATCGTGCCGGGCGGTCCCAGCCCGTTGAGCACCGGGCTGATCCGGCCGATCGGGCACACCTCGGTCGCGGTCACGATCTGCTGCCGCGGCATCAGCTGCGTCAGGCCGAGCGGCCAGAACAGCGCGACGACGATGATCAGCGGCCGCACCAATTGCAGCCGGCTCGGCGGCAGGCGTTCGGCGACGCGCAGCAGCAGCCAGGCGACGAAGGCGCTGTAGGGCGGCACCAGCAGGATCTGGGCATAGCTCGACCAGCGCACTTCGTAGGTGGCGAGCGGCAGAAACACCGCCAGCGCCAGCGCGATGCCGACCCAGATGCGATGCCCGGGCAGGCCCGGGCGACGCAGCAGGACGACCAGGAAGGGCACCGCCGCGAAAGCGATCCCGAGCACCTGGATGATCCGGTTGGCGATCTCGCCGAGCTGACCGGCGGCGAGTTGCTCGCGCGACACCAGCGGCTGAATCTCGACGATGCGCTGCAGCCGGAGGCGGTCGTAGAGCGGGTCGACCGCGCCGATCGGGCCGCGCGCCACGTCCGGGAACAGGATCAGCATGGCCAGCGCGACGCTGACGAGCCCGGCGCCCGCGAGCACGAGACGGCCAGCCATGCCCGCCGATCTCGGGGCCGGCGGGTCGTAGCGGACGAAGGGCTGGCGCCGATGCACGGCGACGCGCGCCACGCGTTCGCTCCAGATGCTGTCGGAATGGCCGCTGCGGGCGGCAAACAGCCAGAACAGCGCGATCAGCGCGAACAGGGTGACATGCAGGATCGACAGCCGGTCGTTCTCGGCGACGAGCAGCTGCGCCGGGCCGCGCTCGACCAGCAGCGCCAGCGCCAGCGCGCTCGCGAGCGTCGCGCCGTATTCGCGATTCTGGCGGGCGAGATCGCCGTCGCCCAGCAGCCAGTAGAGACCGAGGGCCGTTATGCTGCAGCCGACGAAGGTCAGCGATTCGATGCTGACCCACAGGCTGAGCGCCGCGACCGCCCCGGCCAGCCGGGCCGAGCGCCGGTCCAGAGGGTCGATCAGCAGACGAAAGGTCAGGCCGAGCAGGATCACGAACAGCAGCAGCAGCAGCGCGTGATGGTCCGGTCGCCCGACGCTGGCATAGGCCAGAACGGTCGGCTGCATCAGGTAGGCCAGGCAGGCGAACAGGCGCGCGTCGCGGTCCAGCACCGGCTCGATCGCCCAGGCCAGCGCGACGACGCTGAGCGCCAGACACGTTGGGCTGAACAGTACGCCCCAGAGATGCAGGCCCTGACGGAAGCCGAGCACGGGCTCGAGCAGCGAGCCGCCGGCGAGCAAAAGAAGGTCGAGCGGCCGCGTCCAGTGCTGCACGTGCCCGGTCGGCGGGTCGATCCGCCAGTAGGTCGAATCGAACCAGGAGCCGCCATCGTGCAGCGCCAGCACGCGGTTCAGCCGCATATAGCCGTCCGGATCGACCAGCACACCGTCCAGCACCGGGACGATACCGGTCGTGACCAGCAGGATCTGCCCGAGCAGCAGGCAGCCGAGCGGCAGGAGGATCAGCCAGCCGAGCGGCGATCGGTCCGGCACCGCACCACCGAGCATGGCTGATTGCGCGAGCATGGGGGTCCGTTCAGGGCGATCTGTCCTGGCGAGACCTTGTCCTCGCGCGGTAAAGATTGCCCTAAGCCTCACGGCACCGTGGCCGGGCGGGGTCGCGGGCGATTGCTGCAATGCAAAAAAGGCATGGTGAGGCGCCGGCCGATCGCCTATATACGGCATCGACGCACCGCGCGCCCCGACCGGCCGGCGCCGCCTGCGGGGCAGCGAGCCGGCCGCGCCATCAGAACACGCCCAGACGGGGGAGAAATCATGTCTGAGATCGTCGTCGCCAGCGCCGCCCGCACGCCCATCGGCAGCTTCAACGGCGCGTTTGCCAGCGTCCCCGCGCACTATCTCGGCGAGGTCGCGATCCGGAGCGCGCTCGAGCGCGCCGGGGTCGCGCCGGCGGAGGTCTCCGAGGTGGTGATCGGGCAGATCCTGACCGCCGCCCAGGGGCAGAACCCGGCGCGCCAGGCGTCGGTCAACGCCGGCATCCCGGTCGAGGTACCGGCCTGGGGCGTCAACCAGCTGTGCGGCTCGGGCCTGCGCGCCGTCGCGCTCGGCGTCCAGGCGATTTCCCAGGGCGACAGCGCCATCGTGGTCGCGGGCGGCCAGGAGAGCATGACCCAGGCGCCGCACGCCGCCTATCTGCGCGCCGGCCAAAAGATGGGGGACCTCGGCCTGGTCGACACGATGATCAAGGACGGCCTGTGGGACGCCTTCAACGGCTACCATATGGGCCAGACCGCCGAGAACGTCGCGCAGAAGTACCAGATCACCCGCGAGCAGCAGGACGCCTTCGCGGTCGCCTCGCAGAACAAGGCCGAGGCGGCGATCACCTCGGGCCGCTTCAAGGACGAGATCGTGCCGGTGACGATCAAGGGTCGCAAGGGCGACACGGTGGTCGACACCGACGAGTTCCCGCGCTTCGGCGCCACCCTCGACGCGGTCGCCAAGCTGCGCCCGGCGTTCGCCAAGGACGGCACGGTGACCGCCGGCAACGCTTCCGGCATCAACGACGGCGCCGCCGCGGTGGTGCTGATGACCGCCAAGGAGGCGCAGCGCCGCGGCCTCGCGCCGCTCGCCCGGATCGTGTCCTGGGCGCATGCCGGGGTCGATCCCTCGATCATGGGCACCGGGCCGATCCCGGCTTCGCGCAAGGCCCTCGAGCGCGCCGGCTGGAGCGTCGACGACCTCGACCTGATCGAGGCCAACGAGGCGTTCGCCGCGCAGGCCTGCGCCGTCAACAAGGACCTCGGCTGGGACACGGCCAAGGTGAACGTCAACGGCGGTGCGATCGCGCTCGGCCATCCGATCGGCGCCTCGGGCACCCGCGTCTTCGTGACGCTGCTGCACGGGATGATCAAGCGCGACGCCAAGAAGGGGCTCGCGACGCTCTGCATCGGCGGCGGCATGGGCATCGCCATGTGCGTCGCCCGCGACTGACCGCCGCGAGCACCGCGCAGCATCACGGACGGGCCGCCGCGGCGGCCCGTTTTTCGTCGCGGGTCGCGGCTTGCGGCGCAGGAGGCGGCCGGCGTCGACGTCCAGGCAGTCCCTGTCAGGCGGCGCTCGCAGGTGGCGGCGCCGCGGCGGGGCCTGAGGGCGCCGCGGCCCCGGCCGTGCCGTGCCGGTCCGACGCATCTGAACCATCCGCTGGCGCGCTCGGGAGCTCAGGATTTGCGCGGGGTTCGGGTTCGATCGGGCAGCCGCTCCGGGCCGGCGGCGGCTCGCCCGGCGCGGCCCGCTCGGCACCTTCCGCGCCGTGTCCGGCGTCCGGCCGAACCGCCAGGCCGGCCTCCGGCTCGGCCATTGCGGCGGCCGTCGCATGGCGAGGGTTCCTGCGGGTTTCGGGTTCGTTCGGAGCCTCGGCAGCCCCGGCGTTCGCCGGCGGCAGCGCGGGCGCCTCTGGCCGGCCGGGCCGCAGCTCGGCCGCCTGCGCGGCCTCGGCCCGGAGCTCCTTGAGCGTGCGCAGCGCGCGGGTGAACTCGGCCTGGGCCGCGCCGCGATAGCGCAGCAGGGTGTCGAACGCCCGCGCGCCGTTGCCGTCGCGGATCAGCGCGAGGCCGAGGTCGCCGTCGTCGAACAGGCCTTTCATTTCGCGCGCGAACAGCTCGGCCTCGATGCGCTCGGCGCGCTCGAGCCGCCAGGCGGCGCGCGCGATCCGCCCGGCGAGCAGGCGCTGCAGCGCGCCCCGCGGCGCGAGGTCGTCGATCAGCGCCGCCTCGAAAGCGGCGAACGCTTGCGGGTTCTCGCCCGCGACCACCGCGAACTTCTCGGCGCGCAGGCCGTGCTTGAGGGCATTGCGCGACGCGCGCGCCTTGCCTTCGGGGGTGTCCGGGCCGCGCGACCGGGCGCCGTTGCGGCGGCTGGCCTCGGCGCGGGCCGGGCTCAGCAGGGCGGCGAGCGAGGCGGTGACGTTCGCAGCGGCCACGCGCTGCGCGGCCTTGGCTCTGGGCATGGCGGGATTCCTCGAGTTGGGGGGAGGCGGGCAGTCACCCGGCGCTGGGAGCATACACGGGTATAGGAATATTGTCCATAGGAAGGGCAAGCGGAGGTCGCCGGCCGGTCGAGGAAGCAGTGCCGACAGGCGCTGCCGGCTCGAACCGATCGCGGCGCCGCTGGCGCAGCCAGCCGCGTTAACGAAGGCTCAATCCTGGGTCCTTAACCTTATGTTCGGGTGGTCCATGCGACCGTGGGAATCTGTGCCGGCATCCAGGCGGAACCCGGGGGGTGGGGGCGAAGGGAAGCTGCGGGCCGGAGATCGAGACTCTAGGAATGGGTCTGGGCGGAACGGCCGCGCTCGCGAAGGGGTGATGGCCGCGAGGTGGAAGGCCGCGAGCGCCGGATCGGCGCGTTCTCCAGGGGTGGGGCGCGCTCGTCAGCGGTCAAGACGGCGGTGGCGCGGCCAGGGTGGCCACCGGGACGTCGTGCAGCCATCCCGGAACGGGCCACGGCATGCCGGACGCCGTGAGACGTTCGATGGCGCAGGCGAAGCCGTTTTGAAATGCCCCGGCGCCGTGAGGTCCGGCGGCTCAGGTTGCGGCGTCGCGGGCGTGGCCGTAGTCGCGCGCCGCGCTTTCGGGCGAGACGTAGCCCTCGCGCAGGTCTTCCTCGATCAGCGCCGGATCGCGCTCGCGCGGATCGCCGTAGCCGCCGCCGCCCGGCGTCGTCAGCCTGATCCGATCGCCCGGCGCGAAGCGCACGTTCGCGTATTTGCTGCTCGAGACCTTGCCGTAGAGCTCCTTGACGGTGAGCCACCGATCCGAACCCGCCTTCCGGATCAGGGTCGCGCCATTGCCGCCGGGGGTGCCGCCGAACAGCGCGAAGGGCTGGACGCGGTGGCGGTCGCTGCACTGGCTGCCGGTGATGTCGACCTGGTCGGCGAGCAGGGTGCGGCGGTAGCCGAGGCCGCCGCGATGCCTGCCTGGGCCGCCGGAATCCTGCACCAGCTCGCAGTCCTCGACGCGCAGCGGGAAGCGCGTCTCGAACACCTCGGTCGGGTTGAAGCGGCAATTGCCGTTGATCGCGATCACGCAGTCGTTGCCGTCGTGGCCGAAGCGGCCGCCCCAGCCGCCCGACATGATGTCGTAGCAGGCGAAGTACTCGTCGTGGTCGGGGTGGTTGCCGCCGAACACGAAGTTGGTGCCGGTGCAGCTCTCCGACGCCATGGCGCGCTCGGGCACGCAGGCGGCCATCGCGCCGATCACGATGTTGGCAAGCCGCGGGTGGGTCTCGGTGTTGCCGGCGACCAGCGGCCCCGGATAGTCGACATTGGTGACGTGGCCCGGCGGCGAGACCACCCGGATCGGCCGGAAGCAGCCCGAGTTCTTGGGGATCGACGGGTCCGTGAGGTGCAGCAGGCCGTTGTAGACGGCGCCCGTGGTGACCCCGAGGGTCGCGTTGATCGGCCCGCGCGCCTGCTTCGAGCTGCGCGAGAAGTCCGCCACCACCTCGTCGCCCTGCACGAACATGTCGACCCGCACGTAGTAGGGCCTGGCCTCGATGCCGTCGTCCTCGATCACGTCCTCGAACGAGTATCTGCCGTCCGGGAAGCTCGCCAGCTCGGCGCGCATGCGGCGCTCCGAGTAGTCCTTGAGGTCTTCGCAGGTCTTCTGGAAGACCTCCTTGCCGTACTTGTCGACGATCTGGCCGATCCGCTCGACGCCGAGATCGACGCAGCCGATCATCGCCCGCAGATCGCCATAGTTCTGGCGCGGCGTGCGGCAGTTGGCGAGCAGCAGCTTCCAGACCTCGTCGACATCCACCCCCTTCTTCTTGATCTTGACCGGCGGCACGCGCAGGCCCTCGTGAAAGATCTCGGTGGCCTCGCCGCAGAAAGCGCCCGGCACCATGCCGCCGATCTCGGCGACGTGGCCGATGCAGACCGCGAAGCCCAAGAGCTGGCCGCCGTTGAAGAAGGGCTTGAAGAAGGTGTGCTCGGGGCAGTGCAGGCCGCCGCGGTACGGGTCGTTGTGCAGGATGACGTCGCCCTCCTCGATCGTGTCGAACGGGATCTCCTGGGCGCAGGTCTTGATCAGCAGCGGCATGCCGCCGATCATCGTAGGACAGAATTCGGCGCAGGCGATCATGTCGCCCTTGTCGTCGGCGAGCGCGCAGGTGAAGTCGAGGCCTTCGTTGAAGATCGTCGAATAGGACGTCTTCATCAAAAGGATGCCCATCTCGCGGCAGATCGACACCATCGTCGAATCGATGATGTTCATCGTCACCATGTCCATGCGGCGTCCTCCCGACCTCGCGCCCGCCGGCCGCGGCGCGACCGGCGGCGCCAGCATAGCGGCTGCCGCGCCGGCCAGCCAGACGCAGCCTGTGCCGCACCGCGGCGGCGGAACCGCCGCTCCGGTCTTGACCGCGCGCCGATCCTTCGGAACATGATCCGGGGCGATGCAAGGAAAGCGGGCGTGCGGATGCCGGACCGATCGCGAGCGAGCCTGCCGGGGCGGATCCTGCTTGCGCTGGCGTTGCTGGCCGGCGTCGGGGCGACGCATGGCAAGGATCTCGTCGAGGCGACGGCGCTGTACGATCGCGGCGCGATGCTGAAGGCGGCGGCGCTGGCGCGCGGCATCGGCAGCGCCGACGGCTTCGCGCTGGCGGCCCAGGCGACGCTGGTCGCCGCGGTCTACCAGGTGCACGGCACGCCGGATCGCCGCCTGCTGCAGCAGGCCGCGGACGATGCGCGCGCCGCGCTGGCGCTCGACCCCGACCATCTGCAGGCCCTGCTGCGCCTGGCGCTGGCGCTCGGCTATCTCGCCGAGGGCGACCCGGTCGCGGCGTATCTCAACGGCTCGGCGCGCGAGGGCAAGGCGCTGCTCGACCGCGCCCTCGCCCTGGCGCCGGACAATGCCTGGGCGCACGGCCTGCTCGGCGTGTGGCATCTGCGCATCGTCAAGCATGCCGGTCCGCTGCTGGCGGAAAGCCTGTATGGCGCCTCGCTCGCCGAGGGCCGGGCGCAGTGCGCGGCGGCGGCCCGCCTGGCGCCCGGGATCATCGCCGTGCGGTTCGGCTGCGCCGTGGCGCTTCTCGAGGCCGACCCGAGGCGCTACCGGGCGGATGCGATGGCAACGCTCGACACGGTGGCACGGCTGCCGGCGGACGACGCGGCGACGCGGCTGATCCGGGCCGATGCCCGGCACCGGCTCGCCATGCTCAGGTCGGCCGCCGACCAACGTCGGCACTGAGCCGGCAAGGCCCGACCGTTGTCGTCGGCGGCTGCGGCCGCCTATAGTGCCGGGCGCCCAGGGGAACGGGCTGAAATGGGGGACGGCATGAGCTACGCGCAGGCCTATGCCCGGGCGCTGAGCGATCCCGAGGGGTTCTGGGGCGAGGCGGCCGAGGCGCTGCACTGGGAGCGGCGCTGGGACCGGGTGCTCGACGATTCGCGGCCGCCCTTCTACCGCTGGTTCGCGGGCGGCCGACTCAACACCTGCTACAACGCCGTCGACCGGCACGTCGCCGAGCGCGCCGACCAGCCGGCCCTGATCCACGACAGCCCGGTCACCGGCAGCATCCGCACGCTGACCTTCGCCGAGCTCAAGGAGCAGGTCGCGCGCTGCGCCGGGGCGCTGCGCCAGCAGGGCGTGCGGCAGGGCGACCGGGTGATCGTCTACATGCCGATGGTGCCCGAGGCGGTCATCGCGATGCTCGCCTGCGCCAGGCTCGGCGCGATCCATTCGGTGGTGTTCGGCGGCTTCGCCGCGCACGAGCTCGCGACCCGCATCGACGACGCCAAGCCGAGGCTGATCGTCTCGGCGTCCTGCGGCATCGAGGTCGGCCGCACGGTGCCCTACAAGCCGCTGCTGGACGAGGCGATCGCGAAGGCGACGCACAAGCCCGAGCGCTGCATCGTGCTGATGCGGCCGCAGTGCGCGGCGGACCTGCAGAAGGGCCGCGATTTGGCCTGGCAGGACGTGGTGCCCGGCGCGGCGCCCGCCGACTGCGTGCCGGTCGAGGCGACCGATCCGCTGTACATCCTCTATACGTCGGGCACGACGGGCGAGCCCAAGGGGGTGGTGCGCGACCATGGCGGCCACGCGGTGGCGCTGCGCTGGAGCATGCCGAACGTCTACGACGTCCATCCGGGCGAGGTGTACTGGGCGGCCTCGGACGTCGGCTGGGTGGTCGGCCACAGCTACATCTGCTACGCGCCGCTGCTGAACGGCAACACCAGCGTGATCTACGAGGGCAAGCCGGTCGGCACGCCGGACCCGGGCGCGTTCTGGCGGGTGATCGCGCAGCACGGCGTCGCGGCGCTGTTCACGGCGCCGACCGCGTTTCGGGCGATCAAGAAGGAGGACCCGGACGGCGCCTACATGCAGGGTCACGACCTGTCGCGCTTCCGCACGCTGTTCCTGGCCGGCGAGCGCTGCGATCCCGACACGCTGCGCTGGGCGGAGCAGAAGCTGCGGCGGCCGGTGATCGACCACTGGTGGCAGACCGAGACCGGCTGGCCGATCGCCGCCAACTGCCGCGGGATCGAGAAGCTGCCGGTCAAGCCCGGCTCGCCGACCAAGGCGGTGCCGGGCTACGACGTGCGGGTCCTGGACGAGGACGGCGGCGAAATGGCCGCGGGCGCGATCGGCACGATCGTGATCAGGCTGCCGCTGCCGCCGGGCAACCTCGTGACGCTCTGGCAGGCGGACCAGCGCTACGTCGATTCCTACCTCGCGCGCTATCCCGGCCACTACCTGACCGGCGATGCCGGCTATCGCGACGAAGACGGCTATCTCTACGTGATGAGCCGGATCGACGACGTGATCAACGTCGCCGGCCACCGCCTGTCGACCGGCGCGCTGGAGGAGGTGCTGGCGGCGCATCCGGACGTCGCCGAGTGCGCCGTGTTCGGCGTCGCCGACGAGCTCAAGGGCGAGCTACCGCTCGGCCTCGTGGTGCTCAAGGCCGGCGTGGCGCGGCCCGAGGAGGAGATCCGCGCCGAGCTGGTCCAGCGGGTGCGCGACGAGATCGGCCCGGTCGCGGCCTTCCGCCTGGTCACCGTGGTGCAGCGGCTCCCCAAGACCCGCTCGGGCAAGATCCTGCGCGGCACGATGAAGAGCATCGCCGACGGCACGTCCTACCGGATGCCGGCGACCATCGACGACCCGGCGATCTTGCCCGAGATCGAGGCGGCGCTGCAGCGCCTGGGCTACGCCGGCGGGTGAGCGGCCTGGTCGACGTCGACGCGCTCGAGCGGCTCCTGATCGAGGCGGCGCGGGCGCGCCGCAGCATGACCTATGCCGAGGTGCTGGCGCATTTCGGCATCAGGATCACGCCGCGCCGGGTCTACGCGCTGTGCCGCGACCTGGGGGAGGTGTGCGCGCGCAACCGGGCGCGCGGCGAGCCGGAGCTGGCCGTGCTGGTGGTGCGCAAGGCCGACCGCCTGCCGGGCGAGGGATTTTTTCATAGCTGCTGGCGGGACGGCGTCTACGACGGCCCGAGCGCCGGCCCGGCCGCCGCGGCGTTCATCCGCGCCGAGAGCGAGCGGACGTTCGCCTTCTTCGCCGCGCCCGGCCCGGCGCGCGCGGCGGGCGGCGCCGTCACCGATCCTGTGGACGGCCAGCCGCCCCGCCCGTAAGATCTCCCGGGGTCATCGGCGCGTTCGGGGAGGAGGGCTGCGGCGGAAGCCCTGGTTCCGGCCCGACGTCGCAGGCAGAGCGCGACATGGCGCGACCGTCATCGGACCGCCACGCC
>DASUGG010000161.1:0-8321 GCA_036274135.1 Geminicoccaceae bacterium | reverse complement strand
GTGAGGCCGCGCGCCTGCAGGTCGGTCTCGCCCGCCCCTGTCTTGACCGGGATCAGCTTGCCGTCGACGACCACCAGGATGACGCGGTCGATATAGGGCAGCTGCTGGCCTGTGGCGTCGATGCGGTGATAGTACGGGTTGCGCTCGGCGACGAAGCGGACCGCCGGCGGCCGGGTGCGCAGGACCCACGGCTGCAGCGTCGGCAGGTCGGGATTGTCGAAGCGGTACATGCGATCGCGCCGGCCGTGCAGCTGCGCCCAGTCCCGCGCCCGGTCCTCCCGGACCTTGCGGGCGAGCTCGGCGGGGTCGGCGTAGCGCTCGTGGAACTGCTTCAGATAATGCGCCGGCCGATAGATGAAGAGCGGGCGGGCGCCTGCCAGCGCGGGGAGAAAGTAGGGGTTCGGGGACGACCAGCTGTAGCGCACCGTGAGGGGATCGAGGATCTCCACCTTCGGAAGCTCGCCGTCGACCTCCAGCTCTGAGGGCGGCCCGAAGGGGCTGAGCTGCTCGTTGTTGGCGACGTCCTCCCACCAGTAGCGGAAGTCCTCGGTGGTGAACGGCGCGCCGTCCGACCAGCGGTGCCCTTCGCGCAGCCGCATCGTGAAGATGCGGCCGTCCTCGACCCGCACGTCGCGCAGGATGTCGGGGACGAGGGTCAGGTCGCGGTCGTAGCCGACCAGGCGCGCATAGCCGTACACCACCAGAAGGCGGGTGTCGTGAGCGCTCGCCGCCAGCATCGCGAGATCGCCACCGCGCCGGCCAATCTCGTCCACCGCCGCGACGCTGGGCTCGAGCGGCGGTCCGGCCGAGGCCTGCGTGCTCGCGAGGCCAAGTGCGAAGGCGAGCGCGCAACGTCGCGCCACCGCGCGGGGCCGGCTGAATGGTCGGATCTTCACGATCGGCACAGCCTCCGGTCGGGCGGTTCGTCCGGTGATCGAGCGCGTCGGTTCTTCACATGGCCCGCGGCGGCGAAAGTGTCTATGGGAATCGGCCGATTGGCGCGGCCGGCCGCGCAGGACTTGCATCGAGGCCCCGGCAGGCCACCTTGGCGGCATGCGCATTCCCTCGCCGATGATCCTCGCTCTGGCCGAAGCCCAAGCCGCGGCCGCGCGCGGCGAGGTGCCGGTCGGCGCGGTGCTGCTCGGGCCCGACGGCGGGCTACTGGCGCGGGACGGCAATCGGGTCGAGGCGTTGTCCGATCCGACCGCACATGCAGAGCTCCTGGTGCTAAGGCGGGCGGCGCAGAGCCTGAAGCGCCCGCGCCTGGTCGGCTGCGATCTCTACGTCACGCTGGAGCCGTGCCCGATGTGCGCCCAGGCGATCAGCTTCGCGCGCATCCGGCGGCTCTACTACGGCACCGCCGATCCGAAGGGCGGCGGCGTCGACCACGGGCCGCGCATCTTCGCCGCCAGCAGCTGCCATCACGTGCCGGAGGTCTATGGCGGCATCGGCGAGCGCCGCGCCGCGGCGCTGCTGAGGGCGTTCTTCGAGGCGCGTCGCGATCCGGGCCGGGGGCAGGCCGCGACAGCCGAGGGTGAGGACAAGGGCTGAGCTTGCATGGTGATGGTCGGATGGTGAGCCGCGATCCGAAACGTCTGAACATGCTGGCGGCAGTCGCCAGCATGGGCGTCGCCGCGACCCTGGTGTGCGTCAAGCTGGCGATCTGGATCCTGACCGGCTCCGTCGCGGTGCTGGGGACCCTGATCGACAGCGGCCTCGATACGATCGCGTCGATCGTGACCTATCTCAGCCTGCGCCAGGCGGCGCAGCCGCCGGACCGGGCGCACCGCTACGGCCACGGCAAGGCCGAGGCGATCGGCGCCCTGGTGCAGGCCGGCTTCGTGCTCGGCTCCGCCTTCTTCCTGGCCAACGAAGCCATCCGGCGGCTCCTCGCGCCCCAGCCGATCGCGCAGAGCGGCGTCGCGATCGCCGTGCTGGTCGGCGCAATCCTGCTGACCGCCGCGCTGATCGTCTTCCAGCGCTTGGTTGTGCGTCGTACCGGGTCGATCGCGATCTCGGCCGACAGTCTGCACTACCGCGCCGACCTGCTCACCAATCTGGCGGTGATCCTGGCCATGCTGCTGGTGGAGGCGACCGGCCTGCCGGAGGTCGATCCGCTGTTCGGCCTCGGCATCGTCGGCCTATTGCTCTACAGCGCGACCGGCGTCGCGCGTCGTGCGCTGGACATGCTGATGGATCGCGAGCTGCCAGCCGAGACCCGGGCGCGCATCCGCAAGCTCGCGCTCGGCCATCCCAAGGCGCACGACGTGCATGATCTGCGCACCCGGCAGGCCGGCTCGGACGTGTTCATCGAGCTGCATCTCGAGCTCGACGGGGATCTCCAGCTCGAGCAGGCGCACGACATCACTCACGAGGTCGAGGCGCGCATCCGCGCGGCCTTCCCGGAAGCCGACATTCTCGTGCACCAGGAGCCGGCAGGCCTCGAGGACCCGCGACTCGACGCGGTGATCGCGGCGCGCGAGCGCTGAGCGCCAGGCTACAGCGCCAGCTCGAGCATCACCACGCCGTCGAGCGGATTGTCGTAATAGGGCGGAATCTCCACAAAGCCGAGCGCGGTGTAGAGATGCTGCGCCGCCGGCATGCGCGCCGGCATGGTGTCGAGGCGCATGCGGCGGTAGCCCGCCTCGCGCGCCGCCTGGATGATCGCTTCGGCAAGCTCGCGGCCGAGGCCGAAGCCGGCGAACCCCGGCTCGACCCACAGCCGCTTCATCTCGCAGACACCGGGCTCCAGCCGCCGCATTGCGACGCAGCCCGCGGCCTCGCCGGCGATCCTGGCGAGGAGAAGCCTGCCCTGCGGCGGCGCGTAGGCGCCGGGCAGCGTGGCCAGCTCTCGCTCGAAGTCCTGGAAGCCGAGATCGACCGCGATCCACTCGGCATAGGCGCGGAACAGACGCCGCGCCGCCGCCAGATCATCGGGCGTGCTGGCATCGACCAGCATCCGCTCGCTCAGAAGGCAGACGGCCAAACCCGGCTCCTCGATGGTTGCGACTCCTCTGCCTTGCAGCAAAGGTCAGTCGCAGCAGCCCGTCAAGCGCGGCGCGCGATGGGCGCGCACATCGGGACGGGGCGGCATCAGCGCGGCACCGGCGCCGGCATGCCGCAACCGCTCGGCGCAGATACGCACCGCCGATCTCAGGCCCGCCCAGATCGCGCCCAGCATGCCGGCCGTCGCTTCGGCGCGGGCGCGCCGGGCGCGGGCGAGCAGGGCGTCGCGATCGGACCCGGCGTCGGGTCTTTCGAACCGCCCCACCTGATGGTCGTAGTACGGTCCCATGTCGTGCTCCGCGTGCGAAGGCTCAGACCCGCCAGAACGGCTTCTCGGCCTCGTGCATGGCCTCGAGCCGGGTGATGCCGATATCCTTCAGCAGCCGGTCGTCCAGCATCAGCAGCTGCCGGCGCATCTGGGCCCGCTCGTGCCAGGTCAGGAGCGCGTCGACGGCACGCTCGATCGCCGCGGTCAGGCCGCGCAGGCTTCTCGCCAGCCATGGCACCCGCATCGGCTCGGCCGGGAAGGGGGTACCGAACGGCATCGCCCATGCGCCGAGCGTGGAGAACAGCGTCACGGACGGCGACCTGGGCTCGATCCGCCTCATCTCACGATCAATACGGCTCATTTGATCTCGCTCCGGGATTGCCGCGACGACACGCTGCCGTCGCCGTGATGCTGCTCATATCGGCCCTTTTCGGCTTGACGACAAACGATGCTTTCTCATCATGCGCATGAGGCATATTTATGCGAAACGGTAGGGAAGCGAGATTGAAACACGCCTGAAACAAAGCCATGACCGAACGTCTGCCGCCGCTCAACGCGCTTCGCACCTTCGAGACTGCCGCCCGCCATCTGAGCTTCACCAAGGCGGCGGCGGAGCTGTTCGTGACCCAGGCGGCGGTGAGCCATCAGATCAAGGCCTTGGAGGAGCATCTGGGCAGGCCGCTGTTCCGTCGGCTGAACCGGGGGCTGATGCTGACGGACGAGGGCCAGGCGCTGCTGCCGCATGTGCGCGAGGCGTTCGACCGCCTCGCCGACGGCGTGCGCCGCCTGCGCCAGGGGCAGTCGACCGGCGTGCTGACCATCAGCGTGCTGCCCTCGCTCGCGTCGACCTGGCTGATCCCCCGCCTGCGCGACTTCCAGACCTGGCATCCCGAGATCGAGGTCCACATGACGGCGACCGAGCGCCTGGTGGATTTCGCCCGCGAGCCGGTGGATGCGGGGATCCGCTACGGCCTCGGCCACTGGCCGGGGCTGCGCGTCGTGCGCCTGCTGTCGGCGGAGATGATCCCGGTGTGCAGCCCGGCGCTGCTCGAGGGCCCGCATCCGCTGCGCACACCCGATGATCTGGTTCACCACCAGCTGCTGCACGTCCTGAATGCGCCCGACGAGTGGCGCATGTGGCTTACGGCCGCGGGCGTGCGCGGCGTCGATCCGGATCGCGGCATCAAGTTCGACCATACTGCGCTCGCGATCCAGGCGGCGCTGAACGGCATGGGGGTCGCGATGGGCCCCGGCGCTCTGGTCGAGCGCGATCTCGCCGCCGGCAATCTCGTCGAGCCGTTCGACCTCGAGCTGCCGAGCAACAGCGCCTACTATTTCGTCTCCCCGGAGGCGACCGCCGACCAGCCGAAGATCAGGGCGTTCCGCGACTGGCTGCGCGCCCAGGCGGCACCTGCACGCAGCGATCATGGGCTGGACCCCGCGGCGCTGTGAGGGACGTCGCCCGGCGGGCATGCCACTTGCCCGAATCCCGGGCTTGTGCCTAAACAGGCAGGAAAGTCGCGATGGCTGCTGGGAGGAACCGAGGTGCGAACCATGACCGCTCATCTCCGCCCGATCGAGTTCTGGCGTGGTCCGGCAGGAGCGCTCATCCTGATCGCGGCGATCTGGCTCGGTCTCAGCGGCGTCCTCGGCGGCTGCACCATGGACACCACTGAGCAGCGCACCTTCAGCGGCGCTGGCATCGGTGCGGCCGTGGGCGCTGCGGGCGGTGCCCTGTTCGGCGCCTTCGCCGGCGTGCCGGGCACGGGTGCGGCGATCGGCGCGGCGGCGGGTGCTGCGATCGGCGGCGCCGGCGGCTACATCGTCGATCAGGTCGATCAGCGCAAGACGGCGCAGGCCGAGACGTCGCAGCTGCGCCAGGAGAACGAGCAGCTGCGCCAGCAGCAGCAACAGCAACAGCAGAGCACGCCGCCGAGCAGTACCGCGAACTGACGCCGCGACGTCGCCCGAGCAACCGTCGCGCCACCCGGCCAGAGCGGCCGGGAGCCCCACAAGGCGCCTGCCGGGCGCCGCAGCTGGCGGCCGTCCGATCCTGGCACCGATGCGAGGTGAGAGCGTATGGCGAAGATCTACGTCCTGCACGAGAACGCCGAATGGGTCGTGCCGCTCGAGGCGGCGTTCCGCGAGCAGGGGTTGGCCCACGAGTTCTGGTTCCTCGAGGAAGGCAGCGTCGACCTCGCCGCGCCGCCGCCCGACGGCGTGTTCTACAACCGCATGAGCGCCTCGTCGCACACCCGCGGCCACCGCTTCGCGCCGGAGCTCACGCATGTCGTGCTCAACTGGCTCGAGTGCTCTAGCCGCCGGGTCGTGAACGGCAGCCGCGCCCTCTACCTCGAGATCAGCAAGGCGGCGCAGTACGCCGCGCTGGAGCGCGCCGGCATCCGCGTGCCGCGCACGATCGCGGCGGTCGGCCGCGACAGGGTGCTCGCCGCCGCCCGGCGCTTCGGAGAGGCTTTCATCCTCAAGCCGAACCGCGGCGGCAAGGGGCTGGGCGTGCAGCTGTTCTCGTCGATCAACGCGCTCGCCGCCTTTCTCGAGGCGCCGGGCGAGGCGGCGCCGATCGACGGCGTCTGGCTGGTCCAGGAATATGTCCGGCCGAGCGCGCCGTTCATCACGCGCTGCGAGTTCATCGGCGGCCGCTTCCTCTACGCCGTCGAGGTCGACGCGAGCCAGGGCTTCGAGCTCTGCCCGGCGGACGTGTGCGCCGTCGACGACGCCTTCTGCCCGACCGCGCCGGCGCCGCGCTTCCGCATCCTCGACGGCTTCGATCATCCGGTCCTCGACCGCTATGCGCGCTTTCTCGCCGGCAACGACATCGAGGTCGCCGGCATCGAGCTCATCCGCCGAGCGGACGGCACGATCGTCACCTACGACGTCAACACCAACACGAACTACAATGCGCAGGCCGAGGCGGTCGCCGGCCGCTACGGCATGCGCGAGCTGGCGCGGTTTCTCGGCCGCGAGCTCGCCACCCTGCAGCGCAAGGTGGCCTGAGCCGGCCCGACCGGGAGCCCGGCGCCGTCCCGCTCAGCCTCGCTGCAGCTGCGGGAACAGGTCGGTGAGCCCGCCGACCATCATCTCGACCGCGATCGCGGCCAAAAGCATGCCCATCAGCCGGGTCAGCACGTTGAGGCCGGTCGTGCCGAGAAAGCCCGACAGACGGTCGGCGGCACGCAGCGTGACCAGCAGCAGGGCGCACATCGGGACGATCACCGCGCCGATCATCGCGGTCTCCACCAGCCCGTGCGCCCGCTGACTGTAGAGGATCACCGTCGCCATCGAGCCGGGCCCGGCGATCAGCGGGATCGCCAGCGGAAAGAAGGCCGGGTTGTCCTTGGTCCTGCCGGCGTCCTCCTCCTGCGCCGAGTGGTGCACGCCGCTCGGCTGCGCATGCAGCATCGAGAGCGCCAGGATCAGGATGATGATCCCGCCGGCGATCCGGAAGGAGCCGACCGAGATGTCGAACAGCGCCAGGATCTCCTCGCCGAGCACGGCCACGACGAGCAGCGTGATCAGCACCGCCGCCGACGTCATGGTCGCGATCCTGGCGCGCTCGGCCGGGCTGCGGTCGGCGGTGATCGACAGGAAGATCGCGATGTTGCCGAACGGGTTCATGATCGCGAACAGCGCGGCGGCGAAGCGCAGGAACTCGTCGGACAGCGGCATCTGACGCCCGGCTCCCGGTGCTCTCGATTGACCACGGCCTGCTTAGCCCATCCGCCCGGCGGCGCACACCCCGGGCCCGCCGCCCAGGGCCGGGATCTTGCCGGGGCATGCTTGCCAGGCGGGCCGCGGCATGGTTGCCTGCGGCCCGCAGATGGCATCGAGGGGGCAGGGGATGACGGCACTGACAGAGGACACGAGGCGGCTTCTGGCGCAGAGCAGCACCGCGACGCTCGCGACCCAGCTGTTCAAGCGGGGCCTGCGCAACACCTTCCTTTTGGGCGTGTCGCGGCTCAACCGCGATCCCGTGCCGGTCATGGTCGGCGAGGCCTACACGCTGCGCTACATCCCGGCGCGCGAGGACCTGAACGGCCCGGGCGAGTATGGCGAACGCCATCCGCAGCGCCGCGCGATCGAGGAGTGCCCGCCGGGCGCGGTGCTGGTGGCGGACTGCCGGCGCGACGTCAGCGCCGCCTGCGGCGGCGACATCCTGCTGAGCCGCCTCGCCGAGCGCGGCGTCGGCGGCATGGTCACCGACGGCGGCATGCGCGACGTCGCCAACATCGCCAAGCTCGCCATGCCGGTCTTCATCGGCGCGCCCGCGGCGCCCGCCAGCTTCCACCGCCACGCCGCGGTCGACGCCAACGTGCCGATCGCCTGCGGCGGCGTGCCGGTCTATCCCGGCGACGTCATGGTCGGCGACCTCGACGGCGTCGTGGTGATCCCGCGCCATCTGGCCGACGAGGTGGCGAGCGATGCCGCCGAGCAGGAGCTGCTGGAGGGCTGGATCCTCGAGGAGGTGAGGAGCGGCAAGGGCATCCCCGGCCTCTATCCGCCCGACGACGCGACCCGGGCGCGCTACGAGGCCTGGCGCCGGAGCTAGCGTGCCGGGCATCGCTCGTCGTTGCGCATCGCCGCAATCGCCAGGGTTTCCGCCGCTCTTGGGTTCCTTCGGTTTTTCTGCGCGAGCGAAGTCGGCCCTGGGTCGGCGCGCTGCCATCGATTGGCGCCGAGCGGGCCTGGCCTCTGCGCCGAGCCGCTGCCGGACCAGGGGAATGATGCACGTGAGCGCCGGGCCGACGCCCACGTCGTTTCGACCGAGGTCGTCTCGCTCGGCCCGGCAGGTTGGGCATCGCAGTGAGCGACGCCCGGGTGTGATTGGCTTCGTTTTTCAAAAAATCGCGGATCTCGCACTGGAATTGCTGCGGCCTTCGGGTCTGTTCGGTTCCATCGAGGTCGCTTTTGCTCCAGCCGGGACCGATTGGCTGCCGCTTCCGCCGGCAGCAGTGACGTAGTCATTGCTTCGGGATTCCTTCGAAGGGTGCACATGGTGGCATCGCTCGCGCGAAGCCAGCGCAAAGCG
>DASUGG010000160.1:0-14005 GCA_036274135.1 Geminicoccaceae bacterium | reverse complement strand
CCCGAGCCGAAATCGCGGCGCGAGCTGCTCGGCCTCATCAGCAAGGCGCTGGCCGAGGTGGTCAACCTCAAGGTGATCACCGTCGTCTCGCCGGTGTCGGTCGGCGGCACGCTCGAGAACCCCACGGTCGCTTTCGACCAGGGCCAGAAAGTCGGTGCCATCGCGACCTGCATCAACCTGCTCGAGGGCGACATCACCACGGCGATGGACGCCGCCTACGGCAGCAACGTCGACGATCCCGTCCGCCAGTATCACGAGGCGCAGGTCAAGGAGGCCAAGGAGATCGTCGACCGCAATCTACGCACGATGGCCGATCTGATCGAACGGATCGGCGACAGGCTCGCCTGACCCCGCCGGCGGGCGCCGCGACGCTTCTGTTGCGCTCGCCGACGAACTCGGGCACTGATCGCGATCGCAGCGTCGCTGTGCTCGGGGCGGAGGAGGTTCGCATGCGTATCGTCGTGATGAGCCTGGCAGCGGGTCTGGCGGTGACGTCGGCGGCGCTCGATCCGGCCATCGCCGCGGAGACCATCTCGGCCGAGGCGATCGCCAAGGCCATGGGCCTCGGCCCGAACGACCAGGCCAAGCTGCGGGCCGGCGAGATCGTGTCGTCCGAGATCGAGGAGACGGACGAGAAGCAGCTGGCGGTCGCGCTCGCCTTGCTGGTGCCGGCCACGCTCGAGGACATCGCGGACAGCGTCGCCAAGGGCGCCACGCTCGAAGCCAACAAGGCGATCCGGGCGTACGGCGAGATCGACCCGGCGAACCTGTCGGAAGCGGCGTTCGCCGGCATCACCCTCGATGCGAGCGAGGTCGGGAAGCTGCTCGAGGTCGAGCCCGGCTCGGACTACAACCTTTCGGCCGACGAGATCGCCGTGTTCGCGAAGCTGGGCGAGCAGTACCGGGCTGGCGACCCGGCCGCCGCCGAGGCGGTCAACGCCGCCTGGCGGCAGACCCTGGCGGGGCGTTTGCAAGCCTATCTGGACGGCGGGCTAAACGGCATCGCGGCTTATGACCGGGGCGGCGACGAGTCGAACCCGGCCGACGACCTGCGGGCCGCGGCCGAAGCGTCCAGGCTCGTGCAGCAGGCAGTGCCGGACCTGTATCAGGCCTTTCTCGACTATCCGGGTCACAGCGTCGCCGGTGCCGAGGACCGGTTCTTCTGGACCGAGCAGATGGCCGACGACCGCCCGGTCTACATCCTGACCCACCGCATGTCGCAACAGCGGCCTGACGCCCTGGTGGTGCTGTCGCGCGACTTTTACGTCAGCCATTCGTTCAATGCATCGCAGGGTGCGGCCGGTGCCCTGCCGGTCGACGGCGGAGCGGTGATCTTCTATGCCAACCGCACGTCCAGCGATCAGGTGGCGGGGTTCATGAGCGGCATGCGTCACGAGATCGGGCGCGGCATGATGCGCGACAGCCTGGTCGAGGCCATGCAGCAGATCCGCGCGACCTGGCAGCGCTAGTCGGGCGCCGCCGTCGCGGCGGCTGGCTTGACATTGTCGGCCGGGCGTGTGGTGTTTGCGCCCGTGGTGCCGAAGGCACATATCTTGCGTCGGCCAGCAACGAGTTCTCAAGGATCGCGCGCTATCCAGCGCCAGGCATGGTGCCATCCGAGCCAGTCAGCGCCGCCCCGATGACCACGACCGCCCCCGCCAGGAAGGTTCTCATCATCGTCCACCAGGAGCATTCGACCCCGGGCCGGGTCGGCGAGTTCCTCGCGCAGCGAGGTTGCGCGCTCGACCGGCGCTGTCCCAATCTCGGCGATCCGTTGCCGGCCGATCTCTCGGCTTATGCCGCCACCGTGCTGTTCGGCGGCCCGCAGAGCGCCAATGACGACCATCTGCCCGGCATCCGCGCCGAGCTGGACTGGCTCGAGCGGACCGCCCTGCCCTGCGACCGGCCGCTGCTCGGGATCTGCCTCGGCGCCCAGATGATCGCGCGCGTGCTGGGCGCCAGGGTCGGCCCGCATCCCGACGGCCTGGTCGAGATCGGCTATCACACGATTCACCCGACCGCCGCCGGCCAGGCTTATCTCGCGGGACCGACGCTCTTCTACCAGTGGCACCGGGAAGCCTTCGAGATCCCCCGCGATGCGGTGCATCTGGCGCGCAACGAGGCCTTCCACGGCCAGGCCTTCCGCTACAACCGGCATGTCTACGGCCTCGAGTTCCATCCCGAGATGACGCGCGCCATGATCGAGCGCTGGACCACCTCGGAGAAGGGCAGTGCCATGCTGGCGCTGCGCGGCGCCCAGGCGCGCGACGTGCAACTCGAGAGCTACGACCGGCATGCGCCCGTCACCGATCGCTGGCTGGACTGGTTCCTGCGGTGCCGCCTGCTGCGCGAGCCCGAGGCGCCGGCGCGCCCGGCAGCGGCGAACGACGGATGATCAGCGGGCCCGGCGCTGCGCTTCGTCGCGCGCCTGCGACCAGCCGTTCGCCCAGTGCAGATGCGCGCAGCGGTCGGCGGGATAGGGGTTGTCGGCGAGGCCGCTGCCGGACGCGAAGGCGGCAAAGCCTTCCTTATACGGGCCGATGAGCTCGTCGTCCGCGCCGGCGTGGCGAGCGCCGCAGGCAAGCTCGACGCGAATCTCGTGCGGCTGCAGCGAGCTCGTGGCGCCGCGGCTGCGGGGCTCTGCGGGGACCTCCCGACGGCGGGAGATGGTGCCGGGCGACGCCTCGTACGCGTACGTGGTCGCCGCGCGCAGCGCTCGTCTGCCGTCCGCGGCGAGGCGGACGCCGCCGCCCGGGCGGGCGCGATCCTTCGCCTGTCCTCGGGCTTCGATCGAAGCCCGGTCTGCCGTGGCCGGCATCATGCTCGCTCCTGCTCCTGATCGTGCATCGCATCCGCGGAACCGCAGTTCGGCCCGCACCATCCGAACGATCTGGAACCCCGACCGTGCCCAACCAAGGAGGAGTTGACGTTATTGTGATCCAGTCCACACGCGCTGTGGCTTTCGCGCCACGGCCCGCGGTCGGCGGACCGGACGGTGCCCTAGGTGTCGTTTGCAAGAAGGTTGTTCAGCCTGAGCCAAGGGGGTCTGGTTGGCGAGGGCTGAGGGGGGCGTTGTGTGTTGTAGCTGTCGATCCAGGGTGCCCATAGGCGCATTCGCGCAGGGAGGTCTGGATGAAGCGCTCGGCCCTGCCGTTGGTGCGTGGCGTATAGGGCCTGGTGCGAAGATGGCGCAGGCGGTTGGCACGGCAAAGATCGCGGAAGTCATGGCTGCGACAGGCCGGGCCGTTGTCGGTCATGACGCGGGCGACGGTGACGCCGTGGGTGGCGAAGAAAGCCAGCGCCCGGGCAAGCAAGACGCAGGCGCTCGCCTTCCTCTCGTCGGGCAGGCGCGCGGTGTAGGCGAGCCGCGAGGCGTCGTCGATCGCGACGTGCAGGTGTTCCCAGCCGATGCCGCGACGGCGGTTCATGCCGACATGCTGGCCGGTGATGCGATGGCCGATGCCGGCGATGCGGCCGAGCTTCTTGCTGTCGAGGCATTCTTGTGCATGTTCATCCGGGGCTCCGCCGCAGGATCAGGTCTCGCAACCCAACCCTCGCAGCCACGCTCCGGATGAACAACCTCCATAGCTTCCACAGCTAGGGCAGGCTGGAGCGCTCGGCGCGCGGGGTCTTGCCGTACATGTGGCGGTAGCAGGTCGAGAAGTGCGAGGCGGAGACGAAGCCGCAGGCGAAGGCGACGTCCATGATCGGCATGGTGGTCTGGTAGAGGAGATGCCGGGCCCGCTCCAGCCGGAGCTCGAGGTAGTACTGCGCCGGCGTGCGACCGAGATGCTTGCGGAACAGGCGCTCCAGCTGGCGGCGCGACAGGCCCACGTAGCGGGCCAGACTCTCCTGGTCGATCGGCTCCTCGACGTTCGCCTCCATCAGCTCGATCGCGCCGATCAGCTTGCGGTGGTGGATGCCGTGCCGCACGCGGTAGGGCATCCGCTGGTGATCGAACGGGCTGCGGATCCGGTCGACGATGCACTGCTCGGACACCTTGGTCGCGAGTTCCTGGCCGTGCTCGGTCGCGATCAGATGCAGCATCATGTCGAGCGCCGCCGTACCGCCCGAGCAGGTCAGGCGGTTGCGATCGACCTCGAACAGATCGGGCTGCACCGAGATATCGGGAAAATCCTCGCGAAAGCCGGGCAGGTTCTCCCAATGGATCGTGCAGCGATGGCCGTCGAGCAGACCCGCCCGGGCCAGCAGATAGGCGCCGGTGCACACCGCGCCGAGCGCGGCGCCGCTGCGGTCGGCACGGCGCAGCCAGGCGAACAGCTGCGGGTCGCGCACATGCTCGGCCCCCAGGCCGCTGCAGACGACCACCGTCGGGCAGCGGCGCCCCGGCCGGATCGCGACGTCGGCCAGCGTCTGGTGGGTCATCATCAGCACGCCGTTGCTGGCACGCACCGGCCCGCCCGCGACCGAGACCACCTGCCAGCGATAGAGCTCGCGCCCGGCGAGGCGGTTGGCGATGCGAAGGGGCTCGATCGCGGAGGCGAAGGCAATCATCGAAAAGCGCGGGATGATGACGAAGGCAAAGTCGGCGGCCGCCGATGCGGCTGATCCTGCGGCCTCCTCTGCTTCGGTCGACACCTCCACCTGGGCCATGCTGTCCGATTCCAAGGTCGCAGAGCCGTTCCCGACCAGACAATATAGCGTGCCGGGCGCCGATGTCGCCAGCACGACAGTCGATGTCGTCGCCGAAGAGGCCCGGGCGCCCGACCTTTGCCAAGCGCCGGACCGGCCGGACGCGTGACCCCAAGCCGCGGCAGGAAAGCTGATGAGCAAGATGAAGACCGATATCGAGATTGCCCGAGCCGCCAACCTGCGGCCGATCGGCGACGTGGCCGCGAAGCTCGGCATCCCGACCGAGGCGTTGCGCCAGTACGGTCCCGACAAGGCCAAGGTCCGGCTCGACTACCTCCAGGGTCTGGCCGCGCGACCGGCCGCCAAGCTCGTGCTGGTCACCGCGATGACCCCGACGCCGGCCGGCGAAGGCAAGACCACCACCACGGTCGGGCTCGGCGATGCGCTCAACCGCATCGGCCGGCGCACCGCGATCTGCCTGCGCGAGCCCTCGGTCGGACCCTGCTTCGGCATGAAAGGCGGCGCCGCCGGCGGCGGCCATGCCCAGGTCGTGCCGATGGAGGACATCAACCTGCATTTCACGGGCGACTTCCACGCGATCGGCGCGGCGCACAATCTGCTCGCCGCCCTGCTCGACAACCACCTCTACTGGGGTAACGAGCTGCAGATCGACGCGCGCCGCATCACCTGGCGGCGGGTGATGGACATGAACGATCGCGCGCTGCGCTCGATCGTGAGCTCGCTCGGCGGCGTCGCCAACGGCTTCCCGCGCGAGGACGGCTTCGACATCACGGTCGCCTCCGAGGTGATGGCGATCTTCTGCCTCGCGCGGGACCTGCAGGACCTCGAGCGGCGGCTCGGCAACATCGTGGTCGCCCAGCGGCGCGACCGCAGTCGGGTCGATGCCGCCGCCCTCCAGGCGTCGGGCTCGATGAGCGTGCTGCTGAAGGACGCGCTGATGCCGAACCTGGTGCAGACGCTCGAGAACAATCCCGCCTTCATCCACGGCGGGCCGTTCGCCAACATCGCGCATGGCTGCAACTCGGCGATCGCCACGACGAGCGCGCTCAGGCTCGCCGACTACGTGGTCACCGAGGCTGGCTTCGGCGCCGATCTGGGCGCCGAGAAGTTCTTCGACATCAAATGTCGCAAGGCCGATCTCGCGCCGGACGCCGCGGTCATCGTGGCGACGGTGCGGGCGCTGAAGATGCATGGCGGCGTCGGCCGCGACCGGCTCGACCAGGAGGACCTGCAGGCCGTCCGCCGCGGCATGGCCAATCTCCGGCGCCACATCGAGAACGTGCGCCGCTTCGGGGTGCCTGCGGTGGTCGGGCTCAACCGTTTCACCAGCGACACCGACGCCGAGCATGCGCTGGTGCAGGAGCTGTGCCGCGAGCTCGGCGTCGAGGCGGTGGTGTGCTCGCACTGGGCCGACGGCGGCGCCGGCGCGGTCGAGCTGGCCGAGCATGTGGCGCACCTGTGCGAGGCCGAGCGCCATCTCGACGGCCGCGGCTTCCGCCCCCTCTACCCGAGCGACATGCCGCTGTGGGAGAAGATGAAGACCATCGCGACGCAGATCTACGGCGCCGACGACATCATCGCCGACAAGCGCGTGCGCGAGCAGTTCGCCGAGCTGCAGGAGGAGGGCTTCGGCCAGTACCCGGTCTGCGTCGCCAAGACGCAGTACAGCTTCTCGACCGATCCCAACCTCAAGGGCGCGCCCAGCCACCACGTCGTGCCGATCCGCGAGATCCGCCTCGCCAACGGCGCCGAGTTCGTCGTGGTGATCTGCGGCGACATCATGACCATGCCGGGCTTGCCGCGCGTGCCTGCGGCCAACCAGATCCGGATCGACGAGCACGGCCAGGTCGAGGGGCTGTTCTAGCGGCCGGGCGCGCTTGCCGTCGGAGGCGGGAAGAGCGTACGCTCGGCGGCCGCGCGGGGGAGGCGCTCATGCGATCGAGCGGACGACAGGCGAGACTCGAGGTCGCACGCAACGAGACGGCGGCGAAGGCGGGCTGAGCGCATGCAGCGCTATTCGATCCTGGCCCTCGCGCGCAATGCCTTCTCGCGGCACGAGCGATGGGCGCCGGTCTGGCGCAACCCGGAGCCCAAACAGCGCTACCGGGCCGTGGTGCTGGGCGGCGGCGGCCACGGCCTCGCGACCGCCTACTACCTCGCCAAGGAGCACGGCATCAGCGACGTCGCGGTGCTTGAGAAGGGCTGGCTCGGCGGCGGCAACACCGGCCGCAACACCACCATCATCCGCTCCAACTATCTGTGCGACGCCAGCGCCGCGATCTACGACCACGCGGTCAAGCTGTGGGAAGGACTCAGTCAGGAGCTGAACTACAACGTGATGTTCAGCCAGCGCGGCGTCCTGCACCTCGCGCACAGCGCGCACGACCTGCAAGAGGTTAAGCGGCGCCTGCACGCCAACCGCCTGAACGGCATCGACAGCGAGTTCCTCGGCCCTGAGCAGATCAAGGCGATCGAGCCGCTCCTGGACACCTCGAGCAACGCGCGCTACCCGATCGTCGGCGCGTCGCTGCAGCGCCGCGGCGGCACCGCGCGCCACGACGCGGTCGCCTGGGGCTATGCCCGCGGCGCCGACGCCCGCGGCGTCGACATCATCCAGAACTGCGAGGTCACCGGCATCCGCGTGCGCGGCGGCAAGGTCGAGGGGGTCGAGACCAGCCGCGGCTATATCGGCTGCCGCAAGCTCGCGGTAGTCGCCGCCGGCCATTCGAGCGTGATCGCCAAGATGGCGGGGTTTCGTCTGCCGATCGAGAGCTTCCCGCTGCAGGCGCTGGTCTCCGAACCCGTCAAGCCCTGCGTCAACTCGGTCATCATGTCGAACGCGGTGCACGGCTACATCAGCCAGTCGGACAAGGGCGAGCTGGTGATCGGCGCCGGCACCGACCAGTTCACCTCCTACAGCCAGCGCGGCAGCTTCCACGTGATCGAGCACACGCTGCAGGCGATCGTCGAGCTGTTCCCGGCGTTCTCGCGCCTGCGCATGCTGCGCCAGTGGGGCGGCATCGTCGACGTGACGCCCGATCGCAGCCCGATCATCGGCGACACGCCGGTCGAGAACATGTTCATCAACTGCGGCTGGGGCACGGGCGGCTTCAAGGCGACGCCCGGCTCGGGACACGTGTTCGCGCATCACGTCGCGACTGGCCGGCCGCATCCGATCAATGCGCCGTTCACGCTGGCGCGCTTCGCGAGCGGCAGCCTCGTCGACGAGCACGGCGCCGCCGCCGTGGCGCACTGAGGAGCGATGCAATGGCCAAGGTCATCGCGCGACCTCCTGCCGGCGATCTTCATGAGGTCGACTTCCCCCTCTGGGCGGAACGGCAGGCCGCGCTGCTCCGCGCCGGGCAGTTCGACGAGCTCGACCTCGACAACCTGATCGAGGAGGGGGAAGACTTGAGACGGCGGGAGCGCAGGTCGGTCGAGAGCCATATCGAGACCATTCTCGAGCATTTTCTCAAGCTCGCCTTCTCCCCAGCCGAACGGGGTCGGCCGGTGACGGTCGACAAGCAGCGGGCGAAGCTTGCGCGAGAATTGACGGCGACCTTGCGCCGCCATCTGGAGGCGGAGCTGCCGGCCCTCTACGCGGGGCTTCGGCGACCTGTGGCACGCGAGCTCGAGAAGGATCACGTGCCGGCGCATGCGCTGCCCGCGGCCTGCCCCTGCAGCCTCGATCAGATCCTGGACCCGGACTGGTATCCGGATCGCCGACCCGGGCCGGCAAAGCCCAAGCCGTGAGAGGAACGATGGCCAAGACGCTCTCGCGACCATCAGACGCCACGCTCTATGAAGATGACTTCTACGTCTGGGCCGAGCGCCAGGCCGACCTGCTCCGCAATGGCCGCCTCGAGGAACTCGATGTCGCGCATCTGATCGACGAAGTCGAGGATTTGGGCGCGAATCTGCGCAATGCCGTGATCAGCCGCACGCGTGAGATCATCCTGCGCCTGCTCAAGCTTCAGTACTCACCGGCGGCCGAACTCCGCAGGGGCTGGCGGGAGAGCATCGGCGAGCAGCGCGACGATCTGGAGCTCGAGATCACACCGAGCCTCAGGCGGTATGTCGCCGCGGAACTCGCGAGCATTTTTCACAAGGCACGCCGGCGGGCGGTCGACGATCTGGCCCAGGACGGCGTCAAGCCGGAGCAGCTGCCCACGACGTGCCCCTACACGTTCGAGCAGATCATCGATCCGGTCTGGCGACCCGAGAACGTGTACGGCATCGAAGATCCGGCACCCTGAGGCCGCGATGCTGCTGATCCCCTGCCCCTGGTGCGGCGAGCGCGACGAGACCGAGTTCCGCTGCGGCGGCGAGGCGCACATCCTGCGCCCGCGGCAGCCCGCGGCGGTCTCCGACGACGCCTGGGCCGACTACCTGTTCATGCGCGCCAACCCCAAGGGCCCGCATGTCGAGCGCTGGCGGCACGTGCATGGCTGCGGCCGCTGGTTCAACGTCGCGCGCGACACGGTGTCGGACAGGATCCTCGCGGTCTACCGGATCGGCGAGCAGCCGCCGGAGGTCGCCGCGGCGGCCAGGCGGGACGCCACCTCATGAGCTGGCGGCGGCTCGCGCGCGGCGGCCGGATCGATCGCCAGCGGCCGATCGGCTTCACCTTCGACGGCCGGCGCTACGAGGGGCTCGCGGGCGACACGCTGGCCGCCGCCCTGCTCGCCAACGACGTGCCGCTGGTCGGCCGCAGCTTCAAGTATCACCGGCCGCGCGGCGTCTTCGCGGCGGGCGCCGAGGAGCCGAACGCGCTGGTGCAGCTCGGCGCGGGCGCGCGCACCGAGCCCAACCTGCGCGCCACCCAGGTCGAGATCTTCGACGGGCTCGCGGCGCGCAGCCAGAACTGCTGGCCGTCGGTGCGCTTCGATCTCGGCGAGGTTTCCGACCTGCTCTCGCCCCTCTTTCCGGCCGGGTTCTACTACAAGACCTTCATGTGGCCGCCGTCCTTCTGGCGCCTGTACGAGCGCCTGATCCGGCGTGCCGCAGGCCTGGGCGAGGCGCCGCGCGAGCCCGATCCGGACCGCTACGAGCACGTGCACGCGCATTGCGACGTGCTGGTCGTCGGCGCCGGGCCGGCGGGTCTGGCGGCGGCGCTCGCCGCGGGCCGCAGCGGCGCGCGCCTGATCCTGGCCGACGAGCAGGCCGAGCCCGGCGGCTCGCTGCTGGGCGAGGCCGCGGACCACCAGGCGCAGGCCTGGCGCGAGGCCACCCTTGCCGCTCTGCGCCGCCTGCCGGAGGCGAGGCTGCTGCCGCGCACCACGGTCTTCGGCTATTACGACCACAACTGGCTCGGGCTGATCGAGCGGGTCACCGACCATCTCGGCCGCAAGGCGCCGCCGCATCTGCCGCGGCAGCGGCTGTGGAAGGTGCGCGCCAGGCGCGTGGTGCTCGCCACGGGCGCGATCGAGCGGCCGCTGGTGTTCGCCGGCAACGACCGCCCGGGCGTGATGCTGGCCGGCGCGGTCCGGACCTATCTGCACCGCTACGCCGTCCGGCCCGACCGCGCCGTGCTGCTGACCAACAACGACGGCGCCTATGCGGCGGCGCTCGACCTCTACGCGGCCAAGGCCGGCGTCACGGTGGTCGACACGCGCGCCGAGTTGTCCGGCGCCCTGCCGGCGCGCGCCCGGGCGGCCGGCATCCGCGTGCTGGCGGGCCATGCGGTGAGCGCCACGCGCGGACATCGCCGGGTGCGCGAGGTCGAGGTGCGGCCGTTGCGCGACGGCCGGCTCGACGGGCCGGCCGAAAGGATCCTCTGCGACGTCGTCGCCGTCTCCGGCGGCTGGAACCCGACGATCCACTTGCAATCGCAGTCGCGCGCCAGGCCCCGCTACGACGAAGAGCGGGCGATCTTTCTGCCGGGGCCCGAGGTGCAGGCCGAGCGCTCGGCGGGCGCCTGCAACGGTGGCTTCACGCTCGCCGGCTGCCTTCGCGAGGGCGCCGAGGCCGGCATCGAGGCGGCCGCCGCGGCCGGCTTCAGCGCGGAGCTGCCGGACCTGCCGGCGATCGAGGAGGCGGCGGAGCAGCCGGCGCAGCCGCTCTGGCAGGTGCCCGGCGAGGGCCCAAGAACAGCAAGGGCGTTCGTGGATCTGCAGAACGACGTCACCGCCGCCGACCTCGCGCTGGCGCTGCGCGAGGGCTATCGCTCGGTCGAGCACGTCAAGCGCTACACCACCACCGGCATGGGCACCGACCAGGGCAAGACCGGCAACGTCAACGCGCTGGGGATCATCGCCGGCATCACCGGCCAGAGCATCGCCGAGCTCGGGGTCACCACCTTCCGCCCGCCCTACACGCCCGTCACCTTCGGCGCGATCGTCGGCCGCCACTGCGGCGCCCTGTTCGACCCCGTGCGGCGTACGCCGATGCAGGCCTGGCACGAGGCGCATGGCGCCGTCTTCGAGGACGTCGGCCAGTGGAAGCGCCCGCGGTACTACCCGCGGCCGGGCGAGAGCATGGCCGAGGCGGTCGAGCGCGAGGTCCTGGCGGCGCGCCGCGCCGTGGCGATCCTCGATGCGAGCACGCTCGGCAAGATCGACCTGCAGGGCCGCGACGTCGCCGAGTTCCTCAACCGCATCTACACCAACGCCTGGAGCCGGCTCGCCATCGGCCGCTGCCGCTACGGCCTGATGCTGGGCGAGGACGGCATGGTGTTCGACGACGGCGTGACGACGCGCCTCGGCGAGCGCCACTACCTGATGAGCACCACCTCGGGCGGTGCGGCGCGCGTGCTCGCCTGGCTCGAGGAATGGCTGCAGACCGAGTGGCCCGAGCTGCAGGTCTTCTGCACTTCAGTGACCGAGCAATGGGCCACGATCAGCCTCTCCGGACCGGAATCGCGCAAGCTGATGGCGGAGCTGGTCGACGTGGACCTCGAGCCGGCGGCCTTCCCGCATATGAGCCTGCGCGAGGGGCATGCGCGCGGCGTGCCGGCGCGCATCTTCCGGATCAGCTTCACGGGCGAGATGGGCTACGAGATCCAGGTGCCGGCGAGCTACGGCCTGCCGTTGTGGGAGCAGTGCATCGCGGCGGGCGCCAGATACGGGATCACGCCGTACGGCACCGAGGCGATGCACGTGCTGCGCGCCGAGAAGGGCTACATTATCGCCGGCCAGGACACCGACGGCACCGTGACGCCGCCGGATCTCGGCATGGAGTGGCTGGTCTCGCGGCAGAAGCCGGACTTCTTGGGCAAACGCTCGCTCGGCCGCGCCGACATCGCGCGCGAGGACCGCAAGCAGCTCGTGGGGCTCCTCCCGGACGACCCGCAGGCGCTGCTCGAGGAGGGCGCGCAGATCGTCGCCGAGCCGCGCGAACGGGTGCGGATGGCGATGATCGGCCACGTCACCTCGAGCTACCGCAGCCCGAACCTGGGCCGCACCTTCGCGCTCGCCCTGCTCGAGCGCGGCCGCGAGCGGCTCGGCGAGAGGCTCTATGTGCCGATGCAGGAGCGCACGATCGGCGTGACCGTGATCGATCCCGTGTTCATCGACAAAGACGGCGAGCGCCTGCGTGCCTGAGCCGATGCCGCAGACGCCGGCACTCGACGGCCTGGCGCGGCCGCGCGGCATCCGCCTGGCCGAGCGACGGCTCGGCAAGATCGAGCTGCGCGGCGATCCGGCCGACCGCGCGTTCATGGCGGCGGTCGGCCGCACCCTCGACCTCCTGCTGCCGGGCGAGCCCAACACCACGGCCGGCCGCGGCGAGCTTGCGGCCCTCTGGCTCGGCCCGGACGCCTGGCTCCTGACCTCGCCGCCGCCCCAGGTCGCAGGCCATGTCGCCGCCCTGCGCCAGGCGCTCGCCGACGTGCATGCGGCGGTGACCGAAGTCTCGGACGGCCGGGTCGTGCTGCGGCTCGCAGGCCCGAGCGCCCGCGACGTGCTCGCCAAGGGCTGCCCGCTCGATCTGCATCCGCGCGCCTTCGCGGCCGGGCGCTGCGCCCAGAGCCTGCTGGCGAAAGCCTCGGTCCTGATCCACCTGGTGAACGACGACGCGCCGCGCGGCCCCACCTTCGATCTCTACGTCGCGCGCTCCTTCGCCCACTATCTCTTCGCCTGGCTCGAGGACGCCGGACGCGAGTTCGGGGCTCAAGTGGGGTCTCCCGGCTGAGGATCTCGCGCTGCCCGATCGTCACCGTGGCCGAGCCGGGACGGCTCAGCCCGTCGCGGCCACCGAGGCTGGCGCCAGCGGCCGATCCCGCTGGCGCCCGATCCACAGCACCATCACCGCAGCGGCCATGCAGGCCGCGCCGGCGATAATGAACGCCTGCAGGTAGGTCTCGAGCGAGGAGCGCAGAAAGCCGGCGCCAAACGCCGCGACCGCAGCGCCGATCTGGTGCCCGGTCAGGATCCAGCCGAACACGATCGGTGCGTCGGCCGCGCCGAAGGCGTCGGTCGTGAGCCTCAGGGTGGGCGGCACGGTGGCGAGCCAGTCGAGCCCGTAGAACACGGCGAACAGCGAGAGCCCGTAGAGGCTGTAGCCGGAGAACGGCAGGTAGATCAGCGAGAGCCCGCGCAGCCCGTAGTACATGAACAGCAGCCAGCGGTTGTCGTAGCGATCCGAAAGCCAGCCCGAGCCGGTCGTGCCGGCGATGTCGAAGATCCCCATCGCCGCCAGCAGGCCGGCCGCGCTGGTCGCGGCGATGCCATGGTCGATGCAGGCGGCGACCAGGTGCGTGCCGATCAGCCCGTTGGTGCTGAGGCCGCATACGAAGAAGCTCGCGAACAGCAGCCAGAAGTCGCGCGAGCGCGCGCAACGCATCAGCACGCGCAACGCGTTCAGGACCGGATTGCCGGCGGGCGGCGCCTCGACGTCGGGCTCCTCCTGCCCGTAAGGCGAAAGGCCGATCGAGCGCGGCCGCTCGGGCAGCAGCAGCGCCGTGATCGGAATGAGCGCCGCCGCGGCGAGCGCGATCAGGACCGTCGCCGCCTGCCAGCCGATCGAGGTGACCAGGGCAGCGAGCGGCGGCAGGAACACGAGCTGGCCGGTCGCCGTGCTGGCGGCGAGCAGGCCCATCGCAAGGCCGCGGCTGGTCGCGAACCATCGGCTCACGATCGTGGCGCCCAGCACCATCGCGACGACGCCGACGCCGAGCCCCACGAACAGGCCCCAGAGCAGCATGAGCTGCCAGGCGGCGGTCATCAGCGTGCTCGCCCCGACGCTCAGCGCCACCAGGCCCATCGCCAGGTAGACGGAGCGGCGGATACCGATGCTCTGCATCAATGCCGCCGCGAACGGGCCCATCAGGCCGTAGAGGAAGATGTTGACGGCGATCGCCGCCGAGATCGTGGCCCTGCTCCAGCCAAACGCCTCCTCGAGCGGCACGATCAGGACCGAGGGTGCCGCGCGCACGCCCGCCGCGACCAGCAGG
>DASUGG010000159.1:0-5977 GCA_036274135.1 Geminicoccaceae bacterium | reverse complement strand
AGCATCGTCCACAAGGGCCGGACGGTGCGGCACATGCGGCCCTACCAGGCGGCGGTCGCCGGCATCGGTCGCACCTTCCAGAACATCGCCCTGTTCCGCGGCATGACCACGCTCGACAACCTGATGACGGGGCGCATCCTCAAGATGCGCGCGAGCTTCCTCGAGCAGGCGATCTGGTTCGGCCGCGCCCGGCGCGAGGAGCTCGCGCATCGCGCGCGGGTCGAGCGCGTCATCGACTTCCTCGAGATCCAGGAGATCCGCAACGTGCCCGTCGGCCGGCTGCCCTACGGCCTGCAGAAGCGGGTCGAACTGGGCCGCGCGCTCGCGACCGAACCCGAGCTCTTGCTGCTCGACGAGCCGATGGCCGGCATGAACCTCGAGGAGAAGGAGGACATGTGCCGCTTCGTGCTCGACGCCAACGACGAGTTCGGCACGACGATCGCCCTGATCGAGCACGACATGAGCGTGGTGATGGACATCTCGGACCGGGTCGTCGTGCTCGACTACGGCAGGAAGCTCGCCGACGGCACGCCCGAGCAGGTACGCGACGACCCGGCCGTGATCGACGCCTATCTCGGCGTCCGGCACGCCTAGGCGGCCGCCGCGATGGGCATCGTCGAGACCTATCTGATCGGGCCTTTCGCCGAGATGGCGGCGTATCCCGCGGGGGTGCTGGAGACCGTGATCGCCGGCATCGGCAACGGCTTCCTGTACGGCCTGGTGGCGATCGGCTTCGTCATCATCTTCAAGTCTTCGGGGGTGTTCAACTACGCCCAGGGCGCCGTGGTGTTCTTCGCCGCCCTGAACTTTGCGGGCCTGCTCACGCTCGGGCTGCCCTGGTATCTTGCTGGCCTGCTCACGCTGCTGCTGCTGGTGGCGCTCGCCTTCGCGGTCGAGCGGACCGTGCTGCGCCTCCTGGTCGGCCAGTCGGCGCTCACGCTGTTCATGGCGACGATCGGCGTCAGCTTCTTCATCGAGGGTCTGGTCGAGGCTGCGTGGGGCGGCAACCCGCATCTGCTCAAGATCGGCCTGCCGGAAAGCGCGCTGTTCACGATCGACCATGCCTGGGGCGAGGCCGCCGGGCTCGACATCATCGTGCAGGAATCCGACCTGCTGGCGATCGCGGTCGGCCTCGTCCTGGTGCTGGCCCTGTACGCGTTCTTCCACCGTTCTCGGATCGGCCAGGCGCTGCGCGCCGTCGCCGACGACCACATGGCGTCGATGTCGGTCGGCATCCCGCTGAACCGCATGTGGGTGATCGTGTGGTCGCTCTCCGGCTTGACCGCCTTCGTCGCGGCCACCGTCTGGGGCACCAAGATCCAGATCGAGCCGACCATGATCGGCCTCGCGCTGAAGGCGCTGCCGGTGCTGATCCTGGGCGGCCTGACCTCGATCCCGGGCGCGCTGGTCGGCGGCTGCATCATCGGGGTCAGCGAGCTGCTGTTCGAGACCTACTGGGGCCAGCCGCTGTTCGGCGGCGCCACCACCGAATGGTTCGCCTACGTGCTGGCGCTGGTGTTCCTGCTGTTCCGGCCACAGGGCCTGTTCGGCGAGCCGATCATCGAGCGGGTCTAGGGACGCGATGCTGTACCGCGAGACCGGCGTCTACCAGACCAGCTACGGCAAGGACCAGGCGGTCTTCCGCCTGCCGCTCGACCGCTATGCGATCGCCGGCTGGCTGATCGTCGCGTTCGCGATCGTGCCGGCCTTCGCCTCGAGCTACGTGCTGACCGACCTCCTGACGCCGTTCCTGATCATGTCGATCGCGGCGCTCGGCCTGAACGTGCTGACCGGCTATTGCGGCCAGCTCAGCCTCGGCAGCGGCGCCTTCATGGCGCTCGGCGGCTTCATGACCTACAAGCTCGTGACCGCCTTCCCGACCGCCGGCGCGCTGCTCGGCGTCGTCGCCGGCATCGACGTGGCGCTGCCGGATCCGGCGCTCGGCACCTTCCGGCCGTTCGACCTCTGGTTCCTCGCGATCCTGATCATGGCAGGGGCGATCACCGCCGCGGTCGGCCTGGTGTTCGGCCTGCCGAGCCTCAAGATCAAGGGGCTCTACCTCGCGGTGACGACGCTCGCGGCGCAGTTCTTCCTGATCTGGCTGTTCATCAAGGTGCCCTGGTTCACCAACTACTCGCCGGCCGGAATCGCGCCGGCGCCGCCCCGGACTCTGCTCGGATTCCAGGTGACCGGCGCCGCCTCGCCCGTGGTCTGCCGCTATCTCTTCGTGCTGAGCCTGACCGTGCTGGTCGCGCTCGCGGTGAAGAACGTCAGCCGGTGCCATACCGGCCGCTCCTGGATGGCGATCCGCGACATGGACATCGCGGCCGAGATGATCGGCGTGCATCCGACGGCCGCCAAGCTCAGCGCCTTCGCGTTCAGCTCCTTCCTGATCGGCATCGCCGGCGCCCTCTGGGCGTTCGTCAAGATCAACTCGGTGCAGACCGACGCCTACGGCATCCTGGTGAGCTTCCAGGTGCTGTTCATGGTGATCATCGGCGGGCTGGGCTCGGTGCTCGGCTCGTTTCTCGGCGCCGCCTTCGTCACCTTCTCGCCGATCCTGCTGAACATCGGTCTGAACGCGCTCAACCCCTATCTGCTCGCGTTCGGCCTCGGCCGCATCGAGGTGGCGATGATCAAGCACATCGAGTTCATGGTGTTCGGCGCCCTGATCATCTTCTTTCTGATCGTCGAGCCGAACGGCCTCGCGCGGCTGTGGCAGATCGCCAAGCAGAAGCTCCGGACCTGGCCGTTTCCCTATTGAGACGCCGCCGCCGCGCGCCGGCTTGCCTGTGGTTGCTCTTGTGCTAACGTGCCTGCAACGCTCGCAGAAGACCGCGAATCTGGGAGACACACATGCAAAAGAACAAGAGGGGCGCGGCATGGCTCCGCGCCGCGATCGTCGGCGCGGCTCTCAGCAGCGCTGCCTTGCCGGCGCAGGCCCAGTCCGACGACACGCAGTTCTTCCCGTTGCTGGTCTATCGCACCGGGCCTTATGCGGCCAACGGCGCGCCGTTCGCCGACGGCATGCTCGACTATCTCAAGCTGATCAACGCCAATGGCGGGGTCAACGGCGTGATGCTGAGCTGGAACGAGTGCGAGACCGAGTACAAGACCGATGTCGGCGTCGAGTGCTATGAGCGCCTGAAGAGCAACGGCGCGGTCGCCGCGGTCTCGCCGCTCTCGACCGGGATCACCTACGCGCTGATCGAGAAGACCACCGCCGACCAGAACGTGCTGTTCTCGATGGGCTACGGCCGGACCTCCGCCGCCGACGGCACGGTCTTCCCCTGGGTGTTCAACTTCCCGGCGACGTACTGGTCGCAGGCGACGTCGATCATGGAGTACGTCGCCGAGCAGGAGGGCGGCTTCGATCAGCTCGCCGGCAAGAAGATCGGCCTGATCCATCTCGATCATCCCTATGGCCGCGAGCCGATCCCCACCTTGCAGAAGCTGGCCGAGGCCTACGGCTTCGAGCTGCTGCTGTATCCGGTGCCGACCGGCTCGATGACCGATCAGAAGTCGATCTGGCTCGACATCCGCCGGGTCAAGCCCGACTGGATGTTGATGTGGGGCTGGGGCGCCATGAACCCGACCGCGATCAAGGAAGCCTCGCTGATCCGCTATCCGATGGACCACTTCATCGGCAACTGGTGGTCGGCCGCCGAGCCCGACCTGCTCGGCTCGGGCGTGCCCGCGGAGGGCTATATCGGCGCCACCTTCCACGACGTCGGCGATGCCGCGCCCGTGTTCGAGCAGATTCGCGAGAAGGTCTACGACGCGGGCAACGGCACCGCGCCGGAGAGCGAGATCGGCCAGGTTCTGTACAATCGCGGTGTGGTCAACGCCGCCTATGTCGTCGAGGCCATGAACACGGCGATGCAGAAGTACGGCAACAAGGTGCTCACCGGCGAGGAGATCCGCTGGGGCTTCGAGAATCTCGACATCACGCCCGAGCGGATCGAGGAGCTGGGCATGACCGGCCTCCTGCCGGTGACCAAGGTCACCTGCAGCAACCACGAGGGCTTGGAGCCGGCGGTCAAGCTGCAGCGCTGGGACGGCCAGAAGTGGACCATCTTCACCGACTGGATTCCGGCGATGACCGACGTGGTGCGGCCGTTGGTCGAGGCGGATGCCGAGCAGTACGCCAAGGAGAATGGCATCACGCCGCGCGACTGCACGAACTGAGGCGCGGCAGCGGGCCATGGCCGCCGCTGCGGTCGCCGAGAGAGCAGCGCCGCCTCGCGCGGCGCCGGCCGCGGGACTGCTGGTTGTCAACAACATCGAGGTTGTATACGACCATGTGATCCTGGTGCTGAAAGGCGTCTCTCTCGGCGTGCCGCAGGGCGGCATCGTGGCGTTGCTCGGCGCCAACGGCGCCGGCAAGACCACGACCCTGAAGGCGATCTCCAACCTCTTGCGCGCCGAGCGCGGCGAGATCACCAAGGGCACGATCACGCTCGCCGGCGAGGACGTCTCGGCGCTCGGCACCGACGAGCTGGTCAGGCGCGGCGTCGTCCAGGTCATGGAGGGCCGGCACTGCTTCGAGCACCTGACGGTCGAGGAGAACCTGCTGACCGGCGCCTTCACGCGCGCCGACGGCCGGGCCGCGATCGAGCGGGACCTGGCGATGGTCTACGGCTATTTCCCGCGGCTCGCGGAACGGCGCCGGACGCGGGCGGGCTACGCGTCGGGCGGTGAGCAGCAGATGACCGCGATCGGTCGGGCGCTGATGGCGAGGCCCGAGGTGATCCTGCTCGACGAGCCCTCGATGGGCCTGGCGCCGCAACTGGTCGAGGAGATCTTCGAGATCGTCGCGCGGCTCAACCGTGAGACCGGGGTGACCTTCCTTCTCGCCGAGCAGAACACCAACATGGCCCTGCGCTACGCGCGCTACGGCTACATCATGGAGAGCGGGCGCGTGGTGCTCGACGGCGAGGCGGCGGCGCTGCGCGACAACGAGGACGTGAAGGAGTTCTATCTCGGCCTATCGGCGTCCGGCCGGCGCAGCTTCCGCGACATCAAGAGCTACAAGCGCCGCAAGCGTTGGCTTTGAGCATGGCGATGCAGGCACCGATCAGTCTCGCGCAGCGCACCGGCTACGCGCTCGCCCAGGCGCTGCGGCACGATTGCCGCGCCGAGCCGCTGCACGCCAACGGCCGGATCCGGCGGGTGAGCGACCTGCTGATCGACGGCATCGAGCAGGACCGCCTGCCCGATGCGCTCGACCGGGCGAGGTTGCGCCAGCCGCACTCCGCCACCGCGCTGGCGATCAACACCTTCCTGCCCTGGCAGGCGGCGCCCGGCCAGATGACGCTCGACCGCTGGACCGGCTTCGACGCGATCCAGCTCGTCGTGCGCTGCCCGACCGGCCTGCGCGGCACGCCGCCGCATCTCGACGTGCTGGCCCTGCGCGACGACGCCGCGGTCGCGGTGACGGTCCGCTGCACCGAGTATCTGAGCCGGCGGCGCTCGCCGGTCGCGCCCTCCTACGACCGCCTGCTGGCGGCGACGCCGGGCCTCGATCCGTGGCTGCAGCAGCTCGCGCAATTGCGCGCCGCGCCGGAGTGCCGGCAGCGGATCGATCTGGGCGCCCTGGTGAAGCACGCGCTGGCGCTCGGGCGGACCTTCCCGGACCGTCCCACCAGCCTGCTCTATCTCTACTGGGAGCCGCTCGACGCCGAGCGGTTTCCCGAGTTCGGCGTGCATCGCCGCGAGCTCGGCGAGCTGGCGGACGAGGTGCGCGCCGCCAGGGTGGCGTTCGCCTCGCGCAGCTTCCTCTCGCTGTGGCGCGATTGGGATGCGCAGACCCAGCCGGCCTGGCTGGCGCGGCACGTCACGCGTCTGCGCGCGCGCTATGGCGTGACCCTCGCGTCCGGCGAGCACGCGGGGTAGCAGCCCGATCGGCGCCGGGAACTGTCCATGGCCAGCAACGACCGCTTTTACGACCAGCTGGAGGTCCGCGCCGTCGAGCAGC
>DASUGG010000158.1:0-4096 GCA_036274135.1 Geminicoccaceae bacterium | reverse complement strand
CGCGCCGCGATCGAATCCGCCGCCGAGAATTTTTCGGACGGCGTCGTGGCGCCCTTGTTCTGGGGCGCGCTGCTGGGCCTGCCCGGCATGCTCGCCTACAAGGCCGTCAATACGCTCGACAGCATGCTCGGCCATCGCTCGTCGCGCTACGAAGATTTCGGCCGCTTCGCCGCGCGCCTGGACGACGCCGCCAACTGGCTGCCGGCGCGGCTCGCGGCGCTGCTGCTGCTCGCCGCCGGCCGCATGCTGCCCGGCGCGACGCCGGCCGCCGGCTGGCAGGCGATGCGGCGCGACGCGGCGCGGCACCGTTCGGTCAATGCCGGCTGGCCGGAGGCGGCGATGGCGGGCTGCCTGGGGCTGCGCCTCGCCGGCCCGCGCCGCTACGGCGGCCGGCTGGTCGAGGATGCCTGGATGGGCGACGGCACGCCATGCGCGAGCCCTGCCGACATCCGCAGCGGCCTGCGGCTGCTGGTCCGCGCCTGCATCCTCGCCGCCGTCGCGACCGGGCTCGCGCTCGCGGCCGGCATCTGATCGCGCCTCGGCGCACGGCACGGCAACAGGATTCGGCTGCTGCCGGACCGGAGCCTTGTGCGAGAATGCGCGGCCGCCGGCGGCCCGCCGCGGATCGGCGGGATTCCCCACCCGATGGCCGCGGGGTTCGAGACGCAGCGTGGTCAGCGTGCGGCGCGATCCGGCGGCGTCGTGGGGCTAGGCGAGGTCCAATCGAGGCCTCGATGACCGGGTTGCGTGGTCAACCGGCGGAGGCCCTTGCGATCGGGATCGATGACGGTGATGCCCGCCTCGGCGGAGCTCGCGCTGCCTCCCCCAAGAAAAGCGATGTGCTTGCCTTCCGGCGACCATGCCGCGACGGGCAGGTCCTCGCTGAGGGCGGTCAAAGGCTCGAGATTGCTGCCATCGAGGTCGACGATCCACAGGTCCCACAGATCGCCGTCGGCATATGCGTGCGGGATCGAGAAGACATGATCGAACAGCCAGCGCAGCGGCTCGATCGATGATCGCCTGGTGCCCTGCGGCTGTCCGACCGCCGCGAAGATCAGTCGGCGGCTGTCGGGCGAGAAGCGCAGGCCGAAGTACTTCGGAAAGACGGCAGGGCCGAGGACCTCTCGCGGTCGGCTGCCGTCGGGCGCGCTCAGCCAGAGACTTTCTCCCCGCTCAGACGGCAGCGCGTACTGCACGTAGGCGAGCCATCGGCCATCCGGCGAAAGCGCGGGAAACGAGGCGTTCGGGACCACGCTGGTGCGTTCCCCGGACGGCACCGCCACGCGGTCGATGCGGCGCGCCGCTCCTGCGGGCGCCGTATAGTTCACGTAGACGGCCGAGCCGTCCGCCGCCCACGCCGGATATTGCAGCGCCGCGCCGCTCGCATCGTGGAGAAGGAGCGGCCGCACCGAGTTGCCGTCGGCATTCATCAGGTAGAGATCGGTGCCGTCAGGCACCGGGAACTTGCTCGATTCGGGCAGGCGGTAATACGAGAACGCGATCTGCCGGCCGTCGGGCGACCAGGCGGGGTTGCTCGAGAATTCCTTCGGGCCGAGCTGCGTGAGCAGCTTGGGCTTGCCATCTGGCAGCTGCAGAAGCCAGAGGTTGTTGTCGAAGTCGGGTCCGAACACCAGCCGGCCGGTGAGCGATGCGGCCTCGCCGGGCGCCGGCGATGCGGCCTTGCCGGGCGGCGGCGCCGCGGCGAGCTGCGAGCCGGCGACCGGTGCCGGGCGCAAAGCCGTCGCCGTGGGCGCGCTCGCCAACGCATGCAGATGACTGATGACGTCCCAGCGCTGCGCGGCGTCCAGCTCGTCGCCGAACGCGACCATCGCCGTTCCCTGCACGCCGTTGGCGATGAACCAGTCGAGCTGCTCGCCGGAGTGCCAACGCGCATGCAGGGTGAGATCGGCGGGCGGCGGCAGCAGCGACGGCGCGGCAGGGCCGTTGCCCGTGCCCGTCTCGCCATGGCAGGTCACGCAGTGCTCTTCGTACAGCTCCCGGCCGTGCGCCAGGCTGGCGGAATCGGTGCGGACGCGCTCGCCGGTCGCGCCGGAGAGCACGCCGTCGATGCCGAGAAGGGCGCCCAAGCCGGCGAACTGCTGCGGGTTCAGGTCCGGCACCTCGACGCGGAACACGGCGGTCTGCCCGTCCGCGCCGTCGCGATTGATGGCAACGCCGATCTGGGCGATGCCGGGCATGCCGATATAGAAGCCCTCGGCTTCGTACAGGCCGTCGCCACGCGGCGTCATGGTCACGTTGGTCCGCCCCATGTTCATCCCCTCCATGGTGAAGGTGAGGACGACCTGGCGCACATCGGCCGGCGCGGCGCCCTGCTCGTCGAACAGGTTGACCTGGAACCGGCTCACGCCGACCCACACCGGCTCCACGCGGAAAGCCACACGCAGGTCGCCGGCCTGCCGGGCGATCTCCAGCGGCTCGGGAAAAGCCTGCTGCGCCGAGGGCGGCAGTGCGGCGAGGACGGCCACCGGCAGCAGCAGCAGCGCCGCGAGCGTCGCTTCCGCACGCACGTTGGCGAGGAAGAGCCGCGGCACCTTGCCTGTCGCCGCCGCGGCGATGCGCGGACGAACGAAGAGCAGATTGATCGCGGCGATGACGAGCAGCGGCACGAGCAGCGCCAGCTTCAGAAGCAGGCTCTGACCATGCGCCGTGCCGAACAGCGCCTGGAAGGTCGCCACCTGCTCCCAGGCATTGAAGATTCCGGTTGCCAGCAGGATCAGCACGGTCGGCAGGAGGACGGCCGATACGCGCGGCACGAGCACGCGCAGGATCGCGAAGCGCGGCTCGCGCGCAAGCGTGAGCGTCGGAAGGAGCAGGCACAACTCCAGAAGGGTCCCGAGCCAGAGCGCCGCTGCCGCGAGGTGCAGCGTGTCCACCGCCACGGCAAGAGCCGGCGCCGCGCGCGCGCCGACCGCGTGGCTCCCGAGAGAAATGGTGATGAGCAGCAGCAGCCCGGTGAGCGCCGCGAGCTTCGGGCGGGACTGCCGGTAGAGAAGCGCGCCGAGCGTCACGCCGAACAGAAGCCTGAGCCACCACAGCACCGCGAACCGGCTGCTCAATAGGACCTCGCCGAGCACCGGCGCCGTCAGCGCCTGCGGCACCGGAAGCTCGGCGACCGCTTCGGCCTGCGCCGCGGCCGACAGGCAGTGCGCGACCAGAAACACGCCCATGACGCAGAGCAACGCCGCCCGCTCGAAGGGCGGCGCCGTAAGGGAGGCGGGGTCGAGCACGGTCACGCGAAACAGCGCCGCGCCCGCCAGGCAGAGAAGCGCCAGCAGGCCGAACCATCGCGCCGCGATCTCGAGGAAGGAAAGACGCGGCGCGCCAGTCCCGAGCAGTTCGGCGGCGGGCGGCGGCGTGGCGGCGAAGCCCACCGAGAACCAGTAGGAGCCGCGCACGACATGGCCGTCGGCCGAGGTCACGCGCCAACGCACAAGGTAGGTTCCTTGCGCAAGGTCGCTCAGATCGACGTCGACGCGGGACGGTTCCTGCGCCGACACTGCGGCGTTCAGCTGGTCGACGCGCCGATTATCGCCATTCAGGACCGCGATGGCATTGGCCGTCGTCCCGACTGGCTCGCTGAACCACAGCGAGATACTGTCAGGCGCCCGATCGGTCGGGACGACCGCCCCTGCGGCTGGCTGACTGCGTTCGAGCAGCGCATGCGCCTGACACAGCGTCGGCGCTAGGCAGAGCGCCAGGAATGCGACCAGCCTTAATGCGTGCTCGCGGATGACGACGCCTCCGTACAGGCGGTCGCTGACGGCGGCGCCCCGGCGTCCGCCAGCACGCGGGTCAGGGCGGCGGGAAACTGCGCCTCCTCGGGCCCGATCCACTGCACCTCGCTCGCGTCCTGATAGGTCTGGATCGCCTGCCAGGACAGGTCCGTCTCCTCGGTCGGGTTGCGCGCGAGCACGCCGAACTCGAGGGCCTGCTTGGGCGGGATTTCGCCGCCGTCCCAACTGGCGCTGACGATGCGACCCTCGCGGTCCTTGTGGGTCGCGCCGCGCCAGCCGGGCGGCACGTCGATGGCGACGACCGTGAGCGCATCCGGAAACTCAACCTCGAGGCCGACCGT
>DASUGG010000157.1:0-10801 GCA_036274135.1 Geminicoccaceae bacterium | reverse complement strand
ATCTATCCGAATCCTATGTCGACCAGAACCGCCGTCCGGACAAGCGCGCGACGCTGCTGCAGGGCCGCACGGTCATCAACCTGTTCTTCGAAACCTCGACCCGCACCCGCACCTCGTTCGAGCTGGCGGCGAAGCGTCTCGGGGCCGATGTCATCAACATGTCGGTCGCGACCAGCGCCATCAAGAAGGGCGAGACGCTGATCGACACCGCGGTCACGTTGAACGCCATGCAGCCCGACGTGCTGGTGGTGCGCCATCCCGACAGCGGCGCGGTGGCCCTGCTCGCCCGCCACGTCAACTGCGCCGTGATCAACGCCGGCGACGGCAGCCACGAGCACCCGACCCAGGCGCTGCTCGACGCGCTCGCCATCCGGCGCCGCAAGGGCAGCATCGAGGGCCTGCTGGTCGCGATCTGCGGCGACGTGCTGCACTCCCGCGTCGCCCGCTCCAACATGCTGCTGCTGACCGCGATGGGAGCGCGCGTGCGGCTGGTGGCGCCGAAGACCCTGGTGCCGGTCGCGGTCGAGCGCTACGGCGTCGAGGTCGACCACGAGATGGCGAGCGGCCTCAAGGATGCCGACATCGTCATGATGCTGCGCCTGCAGACCGAGCGCATGCAGGGCAGCTTCGTGCCCTCGGTGCGCGAGTACTTTCACCGCTACGGCCTGACCTACGACAAGCTCAAGGCGGCCAAGCCCGATGCCCTGATCATGCATCCCGGGCCGATGAACCGCGGCGTCGAGATCGACGGTACGGTGGCGGACGACATCAATCGCAGCCTGATCCTCGACCAGGTCGAGCTCGGCGTCGCGGTGCGCATGGCCTGCCTCGAGGTGATGACCCGAAAGCTCCGGGCCGCAGCATGATCCTGCGAATGCCATGATCCGGCGCACGCTGATCCGTGGGGCGCGTCTGCTGGACCCGGCGAGCGGGCTGGACGCCCGCGGCGGCCTGCTGGTGGAGCACGGCCGCATCGTCGACTTCGGGCCGGGCCGGTTCGAGAGCGAGCCGGCGCCGGACGACGCGGTGGTGATCGACGCCAAGGGCGCCTGCCTGGCGCCGGGCCTGGTGGATATGCGGGTGCTGTTCGGCGAGCCCGGCGCCGAGCACAAGGAGACCTTCGCCAGCGGTACGATCGCCGCGGCCGCCGGCGGCATCACCAGCCTCGCCTGCCTGCCCAACACCGATCCGCCGATCGACGACCCGGCGATGGTCGAGTTCGTGGCGCGGCGCGCGCGCCTGGAGAAGCGGGTCAAGGTCTATCCCTACGGCGCGATCACCCAGGGCTGCGCCGGCCGCGACCTCGCCGAGATGGCGCTGCTCAAGGAGGCTGGCGCGGTGGGCTTCACCGACGGCGTCCGGCCGGTCGCGCACAGCCTGGTGATGCGCCGCGCCATGTCCTACGCCAGCGCGCTCGGCGGCCGCATCATCCAGCACCCCGAGGACCCGGCGCTGGCCGAGAGCGGCGTGATGAACGAGGGCGAGGTCGCGACGCGCCTCGGGCTGGCCGGCATCCCGACCCAGGCCGAGGTCATCATGATCGAGCGCGACCTGCGCCTGGTCGAGCTGACCGGCGCCGCCTATCACGTCGCGCACGTCTCGACGGCCGCCGGGGTCGATGCGATCCGCCGGGCCAAGGCGCGCGGCCTGCCGGTGAGCGCCGAGGCGGCGCCGGTGCACTTCGCGCTGAACGAACTCGAGGTCGAGGGCTATCGCACCTTCGCCAAGGTGTCGCCGCCGCTGCGCGCCGAGGAGGATCGCCGCGCCGTGGTCGAGGGGCTCGCGGACGGCACGGTCGACGTCATCGCGAGCGACCACTGCCCGCAGGACCAGGACAGCAAGCGCCAGCCGTTCGCGCAGGCCGAGTACGGCGTGGTCGGGCTCGAGACGCTGCTGCCGGTCGCGCTGGGGCTGGTGCACGACGGTACGCTCTCGCTGCTTGCCCTGCTCGACAAGCTGACACGCGCCCCGGCCGACCTTCTGGGCATCGACGCCGGCCGCCTGCGGATCGGAGCCTGGGGCGATCTCGTGCTGTTCGATCCCGATGCGCCCGCCCGGATCCGCGAGGAGGATCTGCGCAGCCTGTCGAAGAACACGCCGTTCGACGGCCGCCTGGTACAGGGCAAGGTCCTGCGCACCCTCGTCGACGGCCGCACGATCTATCAAGCCAACGAGCCGTAGAGGCGGACCATGTGCCGCAACATCAAGACCCTCTTCAACTTCGAGCCGCCGGCGAGCGAGGCGGAGATCCGCGCCGCGTCGCTGCAGTTCGTGCGCAAGCTGTCCGGCTTTCACAAGCCGTCTGCGGCGAATCAGGCGGCGTTCGAGCGCGCCGTCGACGAGATCGCGGCGAGCGCCGGCACGTTCCTCGAATCCCTGACCACCAGCGCGCCGCCGCGCGATCGCGCGGTCGAGGCCGCCAAGGCGCAGGCCCGCAGCGCCGAGCGCTTCGCCAGGGCCTGAGACCGCCGACCGGACGCCGCAGCGTCAGGCCAGGTTCCTGTCGCCGAAAATTAATCGATCGCTACAGCTGGAAAGACGCGAGATGGAACGCAGAAGCTTGCTGACGTCGTGGAAGCTCAGCCTGGCGGTCATGCTGTCGCTGGCAGCCTGGAGCGGGCCCACGGCGGCGCAGGTCAGCCCCGAAGAGGCACACGCCATCGGGGTCGAGGCCTACCTCTACTTCTATTCGCTCGTCACCATGGATCTGACGCGCAAGCAGCTCACCAATGTCGCACGCCGCACGGGCGGCGGGTACAGCGCCCCGGTGAACACTTTCGCCAACGTCGCTGAATACCCGACCGCCGACGACAGGGCAGTGGTCCGTCCGAACTTCGACACCCTGTACTCGAGCGCATGGCTCGATCTCACCAAGGAACCCGTGATCGTCTCCGTGCCCGACACGGACGGGCGCTACTATCTGCTGCCGATGCTCGACATCTGGACCGACGTGTTCGCGTCTCCTGGCTGGCGCACCACGGGGACGCAGGCGGGCGATTTCGCAGTTCTGCCGCCGGGCTGGCGGCCCGAAGGGACGGAGCTTCCCGACGGCGTGCAGCCGATCGTCGCCCCGACGTTCCATGTCTGGATCATCGGACGCATCAAGACCGACGGTCCGAAGGATTATGACGCCGTCCATAAGATCCAGGCGGGCTTGAAGATCACGCCCCTGTCGGGCTGGGGGAAGCCGCCGCAGCCGGTCGTGGGCACGGTCGACCCGAGTATCGACATGAAGACCCCGCCCAAGCTCCAGGTCGACCGCATGGCGGCCGGCGAATATTTCGCCTATGCGGCCGAGATCATCAAGCAGCAGCCGCCGCACATCACCGATCAGCCGATCCTCGCGCGCATGGCCCGGATCGGTATCGAGCGCGGCAAGAGCTTCGACATCGACCGGGTCGGCCCGACCATCAAGCAGGCGCTCGAGAGCGCGCCGAAGGACGCTCAGAAGCTGATGGCATGGAAGGTGCCGACGCTCGCGCGGGTCGCGAACGAATGGTCGATGAACACCGACACGATGGGTGTCTACGGCAACTACTACCTGAAGCGGGCGATCGTCGCGCAACTGGGCCTCGGCGCCAACCTGCCCCAGGATGCGATCTATCCGCTCAACCTCGGCGACGAGCACGGGCGGCCGCTCGACGGCACGAGCAACTACACGATCCATTTCGAGGAGGCGGAACTGCCGCCGGTCGATGCCTTCTGGTCGATCACCCTCTACGACCAGGAAGGCTATCAGGTCGCCAACGGCCTCGATCGCTTCGCGCTCAGCAGCTGGATGCCGCTCGAGCGCAACCCGGATGGTTCCCTCGACCTCTACTTTCAGAACGAGAGCCCCGGCGCCGGTAAGGAAGCGAACTGGCTGCCGGCGCCGAAGGAGCCCTTCAATCTGACCATGCGTCTGTATGCGCCGAAGAGCGACGCGCTGACCGGCAAATGGAACCCGCCGCCGGTCACCACGGCGCACGGCCCCTCGTTTCTCCAGGCCCAGTAAGCTTGGTCCGAGCGCAACAAACCAGCTATGGCCGGCAAGAACGCACTCGCGGGAAGCACCGTCTGCGCCGCTGCCCTCGCGGCAGGCATCGTCGCAACTGTCGCATCGCCCGCGATGGCCGCCGGGTTCTGGGCGTACGAGATGGGCACGCCGGATCTCGGCACGGCGTCGGCCGGCCGGGCGGCGCTCGCCAAGGATGCGGCGACGGTGTTCGGCAACCCGGCCGGGATGACGAGGCTCGATCGCTCGCAACTACTGGTCGGGATGCAGGTGGCGGTCGGCGACGTGCACTTCGATCGCGGCTCCGATACAACGGTGTCCGGCGGCAACGGCGGCAACGCGTCGGGCACGACGCCCGGCGGCAGCTTCTACTTCGCGCAGAGCGTGACGCCTGACCTGAAGCTCGGCTTCTGGAGCGGCTCCTACTTTGCCGGCTCGCTGCAATACGAGGACGGCTGGTCCGGGCGGTACTACAACACCAGGTCCGAGCTGATCACGCTCGGCGCCGGGATCAACGGCGCGTACAGGATCAACGACTGGCTCTCGATCGGCGGCGGCTCCTTTGCGCTGTACGGCAGGCTGGAGCAGCGCGTCGCCGTCAACAACGTGCTGGGTGGCGGGGATGGCAGCCTGAGGTTCTCCGACGATGAGCCCGGGGTCGGCGGGATGGCGGGCATCATGCTCGAGCCGATCGAGGGCACGCGGTTCGGCGTGACCTACATCTCGCCGGTCGACCTCGACTTCAAGGACCGCCCCTCGACCAAGAACCTCGGTGCGGGTCTGCAGGCGCTCGGTGTCGGCACGCGCAAGATCAAGCTCGGGCTGACGGTGCCGCAGCAGGTCATGCTGAGCGGGTACCACGCAATCAACGAGCGCCTGGCGATCATGGGCAACTTCGTGTGGCAGAACTGGAGCGCGTTCGGCAAGCCCGAGATCTCGGTGGCCAGCACCGACATCGACAACGAGAAGGCCGACCTCGACTACGACGACACCTTCGGCTTCGCGCTCGCGACGCAGTACGCCTTTGCCGAAGGCTGGCTGTGGTCGTTCGGCGGCGGCTTCGATACCTCGCCCATGTCGAAGAGCGAGCGCTCGCCATCGGTGCCGCTCGACCAGCAGTTCCGGATCGGCACCGGGCTGCAGTACAGCTTCAACGAGAACATCACGGTCGGCGCCGCTTATCAGTACATGAACGCGGGCGATGCCGACCTCGACGTCGAGCGCGGGCCGCTCGCCGGCCGGCTGCAGGGCGACTACAAGTCGAACGACTTCCACTTCCTCGCCCTGAACCTGAGCTGGCGGCTTTGAGTCCGACAGCAGAGCTTGGCTTGGCGCCTCGTGCGCCATCGAAGGCAGGTCCCAGACCGAAGCGAGTGGCCAGCGGTGGTCGAGCCGGAACCGAGCCGGCCCATCGCCGCGGACGGCACGGCCCGCGGCGCTGAACGCTTCGGCCAGGCGCCGCCGGACCCATGCCTACGGCGTGATCGCGACCTTGAGCACGCCGTCGCGCTGGTGGGCGAACAGCTCGTACGCCTCCTCGATCTGGTCGAGCTTGAAGCGGTGCGTCACCAGCGGGCGCAGGTCGGCGCGGCCCGAGGCGATGGCGCCCATCAGCCGGCGCATCCGCTCCTTGCCGCCGGGGCAGAGCGTGGTGACGACCTTGTGGTCGCCGAGGCCGGCCGCGAAGGCGTCGAGCGGCAAGGCGAGCTTGCCGGAATAGACCCCCAGGCTCGACAGCAAGCCGCCCGGCTTCAGCACGCGCAGGCAGCTCTCGAAGGTCTGCTGGGTGCCCAGCGCCTCGATCGCCACGTCGACGCCGCGGCCGTCGGTCAGGCGCATGATCTCGGCCACCGGGTCGACCTCGCGGAAGTTGACGGTGAGGTCGGCACCGAGCCGGCGCGACACCTCCAGGCGCTCCGGCAGGCCGTCGACCACGATGATCCGCGTCGCCCCCATGAGCTTCGCCCCGAGGGTCGCGCACAGCCCGATCGGGCCCTGCGCGAACACCGCCACCGCATCGCCGATCCTGATCCGGCCGCTCTCGGCGCCGCTGAAGCCTGTGCTCATGATGTCCGGGCACATCAGGACCTGCTCGTCGGTCAGGCCGTCGGGCACCGGCGTCAGATTGGCCATGGCGAACGGCACCCGGACATATTCCGCCTGGCAGCCGTCGATCGTGTTGCCGAATCGCCAGCCGCCGAGCGCGTGCGGGTGGCCGTGCGGCGTGCTGCCGCCGCACTGGGCGCCGTGGCCGTCGAGGCAGGCGTGGCACTGGCCGCAGGGCGTGATGGCGCCGACGATGACGCGCTGCCCCACCGCATAGCCGCTGACGCCGGTCCCCAGCTCCTCGATGACGCCGACCGGCTCGTGGCCGACGATGCGCCCGCGCTCGACCGGGTACTCGCCCTTGAGGATGTGGACGTCGGTGCCGCAGATGGTCGTCGTGGTGATGCGGACCAGCGCGTCGCCCGGCCCGATCTCGGGCACCGGACGCTCGTCCAGGACGACGCGACCCGGCTCGACGAAGACCGCCGCCTTCATGCTGCGCATGCCACCCTTCCTTGCATTTGCTCTGCTTCGGCAGATATCGTCCGTCTGCGGAGAGGTTCCACCTCCGATGCGCGGCAACGGCGCTCCGCCCGATCCCGCACCTGGTCGCCAGGGATCGGACAGAGTGCGCGCACGACCGTCGCGACTCCTTGCGCTAGCTCAAAGACGGGCGCAGCCGCCGCCTGCATCCTGCGCGGGGCGATGCGACCGACTGGCGGCGGACGTCAACGGCTCAAGCGATGAACACGGGGTGTCGATGAAGACGATGAGGGTCGCGGGTGGCATCCCGCGCTACCGCAACTGGCAAGGGCCGGCGCTGCTGCGGCAGGGCTTCCGGCCGTTCTTTCTCGCGGCCGGGCTCTGGGCCGCCGGCGCGCTCCTGCTCTGGCTGGCGATGCTGGAGGGGACGGCAACGCTGCCGACCGCCTTCGATCCCTTGACCTGGCACGCGCACGAGATGCTGTTCGGCTTCGCGGCGGCCGCCGTGGCAGGCTTCCTTCTGACCGCGGTTCCCAACTGGACCGGGCGGATGCCGCTCCAAGGCGTGCCGCTGGCCGGGCTCGTGTCGCTCTGGCTGGTAGGCCGCGTGGCGGTGGCGTTCTCGGACATGATCGGCCCGCCGGTCGCCGCGGCGCTCGACCTCGCGTTCCTGACGGTGCTGCTCGGCGCCGTCCTGCGCGAGATTCTCGCCGGGCGGAGCTGGCGAAACCTGCCGATCTGCTTCGCCGTCACGATGCTCCTGCTGGCCAACGCGCTGGTGCATGCCGACGTAATCGGGCTGGCGCCGACCGGACCCGCCGGCATCCGCCTGGGCATCGCCGTGATGATATGCCTGATCACGCTGGTCGGCGGCCGCATCATCCCGAGCTTCACGGCCAACTGGCTGAGGAAGCGCGGCGAGACGCGGCTGCCGGCATCGTTCGGGCGCTTCGACCAGGCCGCGATCGCCCTGACGATCGCGGCGCTGGCCGCCTGGACCGTGGCGCCCGAGGCGCCGCTCACCGCCGCCGCGGCGCTCGCCGCCGGCCTCGCCAACACCCTGCGTCTGGCGCGCTGGCGCGGGCAGCGGACGCTCGCCGAGCCGCTGGTCACCGTGCTGCACCTGGGCTACGCCTGGGTCCCGATCGGCCTGCTGCTGACCGGGGTCGGCGCCTTCGCGCCGGATCTCGTGCCGCCCGTCGCGGGGCTGCATGCGCTGACCGCGGGCGCGATCGGCACCATGACCCTCGCGGTCATGACCCGCGCCACGCTCGGCCACACCGGCCAGGCGCTCACCGCCGGCGCCGGCACGGTCGCGATCTACGCATGCGTGACGCTCGGAGCGCTGTTGCGCGTGATCGCGCCGATCATGCCCGATCTGTCCTTGCTGCCGCTCTCCGGGACGCTCTGGACGCTGGCCTTCCTGCTGTTCGCCGCGCTGTACGGGCCGCTGCTCTGTCGCGCCGAGTTGGGCAGGGCTCCGAAAATGCCCGCGTAGTCGGGTCGAGGCGGCACCTACGGCATCTCGCCGAGGACGCCCCGGACCTGGGCGGCCGCTGTCCGAGGCGCTGCAGCGCGGCGCCGGCCGCGAGCTAGTCTCGCGCGCGGCGGCCATCACGGTGTCGAAGAAAATCAGACCCGCCTGTCGGAGCCGCGTCCTGCCGTGCGTCTTGAAGGCGCGAGGGGTTCACGTCCGGGCGAGCGTCCCGGAAGAACCCGCAGCTTCAGGCTGTTCGCAGAATCGTGCAACCACGGGAAGGAGACACCATGCAGGTCCAGCCATACCTGTTTTTCGACGGCCGCGCCGAGGAGGCGATCGAGTTCTACAAGCGCGCGCTCGGCGCCAAGGTCGAGATGCTGATGCGCTTCAAGGACGCGCCCGAGCCGGGGCACACGCCGCAAGGCGCCGAGAACAAGGTGATGCACGGCAGCCTTCGCGTCGGCGAGACGACGGTCATGGCGTCCGACGGGCATTGTCAGGGAAAGCCGAGCTTCCAGGGCTTCTCGCTGTCGCTTCCCGTGGCCGACGCTGCCGAGGCGGAGCGGGTGTTCGACGCGCTGGCCGACGGCGGCAAGGTGCAGCAGCCGCTGATCGAGACCTTCTTCTCGCCGCGCTTCGGCATGGTCGCCGACCGCTTCGGCGTGCCGTGGATGGTCGTCGTCGCGAGGCCGGGAGCCTGAGGGGAGGCCCGACCATGCGCTTCATGATGCTGATGATCCCGAAGGGCTACGAGAGCGCCGAGCCCGACGTCAAGCTGGACCCCGCGCGGGTCGCGGAGATGATGAAGTACAACGAGGATCTGCAGAAGGCCGGCGTGCTGCTCGCCCTTGACGGCCTGCACCCGCCCTCGATGGGTGCGCGCGTCTCGTTCGCCGGCGGCAAGCCGCTGGTGACCGACGGTCCCTTCGCCGAGGCGAAGGAGGTGCTCGGCGGCTACTGGATGATCCAGGTGGGCTCGAAGGCGGAGGCGATCGCCTGGGCGAAGCGCTGCCCGGCCTCCGAGAACGAGGTGATCGAGATCCGCCAGGTGCAGGAGATGTCCGACTTCGACGCCGACGTCCAGGAGGCGGCCGCCGGTTTCGCCGAGATGCAGGAGCAGGTCGGGCAGCGCAGGCCGTGATGTCCGCGGCGCCGCCTCGGCTCAGCGCGAGCGCATGAAGCCTTCGATGCGATCGAGCGCGTCGGCGAGCTTCGGCAGGGAGGCGGCGAAGCAGAGCCGCAGACAATCCTCGCTGTGGTCGCCGAAGGCGGCGCCGGGCGCGAGGCCGACGCCGGTGCGGGCGAGCAGCTCCTTCGCGAACGCGACGCTGTCCGCCATCCCCTCGATCCGCAGGAAGGCGTAGAACGCGGCCTCGGGCGTCGGCAGGCTCGTGCCCGGGATGCGGGCCATGCGCTCGACCACCAGGTCGCGCGCGGCGCGGTAGCGCTCGACGGTCTCGCGCACGCAGGGCTCGCCCTCCCGCACCGCCACGACGCCGGCCCGCTGGATGAAGCCGGCCGGGCCGGCGATGTTGTACTCGGTCAGCATCTCGAAGGTGGGCGCGAGCTCGGCCGGCATGGTGAGCCAGCCGAGCCGCCAGCCGGTCATCGACCAGGTTTTCGAGAAACTGTTGACGACGATCAGGCGGTCGTCGGGCTGCGCCTGCTCGAGGAAGGAAGGCGCGACCGGCCGGTCGTAGACGATGCGCGCGTAGACCTCGTCGCTCACGATCCAGATGCCCCGCCTGCGCGCGAAGTCGAGCACCTCGTTCTGCTGCTCGGCCGACATCAGCCAGCCGGTCGGGTTGTTCGGCGAGTTCAGGAAGATCACGCGGGTGCGCGCGTCGCAGGCGTCCAGCAGGCGGTCGAGATCGAGGCGCCAGCCGGCATTGCCGGGGGAGAGCGGCACCTCGCGGATGGCACCTGTCAGGATGCGCGGCACGGCCGGCAGGTTGGGCCAGGCCGGCGTCGTGGTGACCACCACGTCGCCCGGATCGACCAGGCTCTGCATCGCCAGCATCAGGGCGTTCATGGCCGAGGCCGAGACGATCACGTTGTGCAGGCTGAGCCTCGTGCCGTAGAGGCGGTTCATGTAGTCGGCCAGCGCCGTGCGCAGCTCCGCGATGCCGGCATTGGGCTGATAGAAGGTGTCGCCCGCGGCGAGCGCGCGGGCGACGGCGTCGCAGATGAACTGGGGCGTCGGCAGGTCGGATTCGCCGAACCACAGCGGGATCACGTCGTCCCGGCCCATGCCGAGATGGGCGACCTCGCGGATCTTGGACGACGGCAGCGAGGCGATCGCGCGGCGCAGATCGGCGATCGGGCCGGTGGAGGCGCTTGGGGCAGGCTTCAGCATGTCGACCACTCCGTCGACCCATCCCTAGCAGGCAACGGGTCAGCACGGAATGGCGTCGACATGCCCCTGTGCAGCGTAGGCGAGGATTGCCGTGTCGCGCGTGATCATGGTGGCGCCCAACTGGCGGGCGGTGGCGATCAGCAACCGGTCGGCCGGATCACGATGCAGGTTCCCGCGCAGGAACGCGGCCTCGATCGCCACTTTCGGCGAAAGCGGCGTCAGTCTGTCCCCGGCGTGATCAACGCTTTTTCCCACCATTCTTGCGGTGTCGGCAGAAATCGGATGCTTGACCGCCGCATCGTGGCGAGCAGTCCCACCTCCCATGCCGACACGGGAGAGACCAACAGGTCGCCTGTTCTGGCGGCGTCCCGGACAGCCATCAAGCTCCGAGGACTGAGCGGCGCTTTCGCAGCGATCCAGATCAGCGCATGGGTGTCGAGCA